>NZ_DJTP01000041.1:0-204215 GCF_002440405.1 Empedobacter sp. UBA6305
ACACTTTAAGAGACAGTCCTTTTTTTATTTTGATGTTTTTTGGCGTGCAATTCCTTCAATGTTGCTTTTTGTTCTGGCGTAAAAACAGCATTGATTTCATTAAACTCCTTTTGACGAACTTCTTTCATTTTCTTTTTCAATTCAATTTTTTCGTCTTTGTAGCTGTCCTCAATTTGTTTGATTTTGATGACTTGAGCATCTGTCAAGTTCAAATCTTTTTTTAATTGTTGTAATTTCTGCTCTCTCGATCCTTCATTTCTGTCTTGCGCTGAAGCAGTTGTTAAAGTGAAAGCAATTAATCCTAATCCTACATATTTATAAAATGCTGTTCTCATAATTATCAACTTTTTTTGTTTTATTTATTCTTAAGACTTCAAAAAATTAAAAAGGTTTAAAACGATAAATGTTAAAATTTTTCGGTTATGATGAAATCTTTTAAAAGATGTAACATTTGTGATGAATAATCGACCAATATTTTTTAAATTATTTTTGAAATCGATTAAACCTTTTCCAAAAAGGATTGTCAAACAAGTTGTAAAATTATAAAACTACAAAACGAAAAATTAAACAAATGAGGTTAAGAAGTTTATTTGCTTTGATTTTTATTTGTGTTTGTGCAGGATTGAATGCGCAAGAGCTTTTAAAAATTAAAGGGAAAGTCTTATCAAGTGAAAACAAACCTGTAGAATACACTACAATATCGCTTGAAAGCTCGGAAGATGGAGTTGTGGCAGAAGCGGCAACGGATGCAAAAGGAGAATTTACAGTAGAAGCAAAGGCTGGGCAATATGTTCTTGTGATTGAGCCATTGGGATACGATGTAATAGAAAAACAGATTAATTTAGAATCTGCATTAGATCTAGGTACTTTTACTGTAAAAACGACGCAAACAGTTTCGTTAGGAGCAGCAGTTGTAACAGCGGAAAAGCCAATTTATAAAGTAGAATTGGACAAAAAAGTGTATGATATGGCGAATGATCCAATGTCGCAAGGTCAAACATTGTCTGATGCTTTAGCAAATGTACCATCGGTTTCTGTTGATGCAGAAGGAAATGTTTCGTTGAGAGGAAATGATAATGTAAAATTCTTGATTGATGGAAAACCTTCGGGAATGTTGGGTGTTTCTGATGTAGCGGAAGCTTTAAAAAATATTCCAGCCGAAAATGTAGAACGTATTGAATTGGTAACAAACCCTTCTGCTCGTTACGAAGCTTCAGGTTCTGCGGGGATCATCAATATTGTATTGAAAAAAGGTTCTAATACAGGTTTTAATGGTTCTGTAACCTTGAATGGAGGAATTCCTAAAATGGTTGGAGGAAATGTAAACTTGAATTATAAAACAAAAAAATATAACATTTTTACAACTTTAGGTTCTCGTTATATGGATAGAGAAGGTGAAGGTTCTGCTTTTATGACAAGTTATAATGAAGGAACAGATGTTGTAAAACAATATAGATCTACAAACCGAGATAATAATAGAATTCGTAGAAATTACAACATTCGTTTGGGTGGAGAATATTATTTAGATGATAAAAATACAATGGGTTTATCTGCAGGTTATCGTTACAATAATGGAAATAACAATGCTTTAGTTGATTATAATTACTTTGATAATGCAATGACTTTCTTGAAGAATGAATATAATCTTCAGAAAGAGAAAGAAATTGAAAATAACTTTGATTTAGATTTTAATTATAAACACGAGTTTGATAAAAAAGGTCATGAATTTGCATTCACAGGACGTTTTTCGTCTCAAAAAGAAGACGAAGATGGTTTTGTTAATGGTTTAACAAAAGTATTAGACAAAACTACAGGTAACTATGTAGATGAAATTACAAATCGTATTACTGATAATTTAGAAGATCAGAAAAATGTAGTGTTGACAGCAGATTATGTTCGTCCAATTGGAGAAAAAGGAAAATTTGAATTAGGTGCTCGTGCAGATTTTAGCGATACGAAAACTAATAACAGAACATTCTTTTTAACTGACGCTGGAGATTATGAAGAAGATAGTAGATTCTTTGCAAATGTAGATAATCAACAAAATGTATTTGCAGCTTATACACAATATGGAAACGCAATTGGAGAAAAATTTCAATACTTCGCAGGTTTACGTTTAGAGAGTTCTGATATGAAAATCAAAAACTACACAAGCGGAGAAAATATTTCAAAAAAATATACAGATTTATTCCCAACATTAACATTGAATTATAAGTTTACTGAGAAAAACGAATTACAATTAAGTTATTCTCGTCGTGTTCGTCGTCCAATGGGATTCATGTTAATGCCTTTCTTTTCTGCAACAGATGATAGAAATGTAAGAAATGGTAATCCAGATCTTAATCCTACTTATACAAATTCATACGAGTTAGCTTATATCACAACTGTAGGAAAGTTGATGGTAACGCCAAGTTTATTTTACCAAAGAACAACTGATATGATTAATCAGTTTCAACGTAAAAATTATAACGATAACGGAGATGAAGTATTTATTACAAAACCAATCAACATTGGTGATGAAGATCGTTATGGTTTAGATTTAACAGCGACTTACAAACCAGCTAAATGGTGGAGTTTGATGTTCAATGTAAATTTATTTGGATACAATAGAACAGGTTTCTACGAAGAAACAAACGTTGTAAAAGATCCTGTAACAGGAGTAGAAAGTACAAAAGTAGATACGCAAGATTTCTCTGGAGACGGATTTAGTTCTCGTGGACGTTTGTCTTCTAACTTTATATTACCTGCAGATTTCAAAATTCAGGTTGCTGGAAATTATATGGGAAGCATGAAAACCGCTCAACAAAAAATTGAAGATAATTTGTCAATGGATTTCTCTTTATCAAAAGATTTGTTCAAGAAACAAGCTACATTATCTTTAAATATTCGTGACGTGTTCAACTCAAGAAAAAGAGAGTCTACTACTTATGGAGCAGATTACACTAATTACGAAAGTATGCGTTGGATGAAACGTTCAATTAACTTATCGTTTACATATCGTTTTAAGAAAACAAACGAAAGAGAAAAGAATAAAGAACAACGCCCAGATGGAGAAGAAATGGGAGGTGGAGAAGAAATGCAAATGCAAGCAGCTTCTTAAGAGTTTGAAAATAATCGATAAAAAAATGGATCGCAATTGCGATCCATTTTTTTATCATTTTGAATGAAAACGAATTATTTGTTTTTTAACAAATCACGAATTTCAGCCAATAATTCTTCTTGTGTAGGTCCTGCAGGAACTGGTTCTTCAGCAGGAGCTTCTTTTTTCAATTTGTTAATTCCTTTAATCATTACGAATAAAGCAAATGCAACAACTATAAAAGAAATAGCAGCAGCTAAAAAGCTACCATATTTAATTGCAGTCCCTGGTATTACTAATGCAGCTAAATTTTCAGCATTAATAGCTTTCAAAGCTGGATTTAAAATGGCTGGCGTAATGATATCTTCAACTAAAGAAGTAACAATTTTACCAAAGGCACCACCGATAACTACACCGACAGCTAAATCTACTACGTTACCTTTTACTGCAAACTCTTTAAATTCTTTAAAAAATCCCATAAGTCTATAATTTATTTCTAAGTTTATAATAATTCTAAGGTTGATTGATATCTAATCTATTTTTAGAAGAGATAAATAAGTATAAACCGATTAACATAAAAGGAATACTTAAGATTTGACCATTGTTTAATCCTATATTCAACATTTGAGCAACTGCTTCTTCTCCTTGATTTTCTTTATAGAACTCAACAACAAATCGTATTAAAAATAATAAAAATAAGAATATGCCTAACAAAGCTCCCAAATATTTTGTCTTATCTGTTTTGTTGTACATATAAAGCATAATAATTCCTAAGATAACATATCCAATCGCTTCATAAATTTGAGCTGGATGACGAGGAATTACTTCTCCATATCCCAAACTTTGTTGATGAAATTTTACTGCCCAAGGTAATTCTGATGCTTTTCCTACAATTTCTGAGTTGTAAAAATTTCCAATTCGAACCGCAGCTCCACCAAAAGGAACAACAACAGCAATACGGTCTAACAACCACAATACATTACGATGCAAATATTTTCTACTAAATAAATAGGAAGTTAAAATTACACCTAATGCAGCTCCGTGACTTGCAAGTCCACTAAATCCTACAAATTCGTAATCTTGTAATAATCCAAAGAAAGCACTTTGTCCTGGTGAGTGTTGTACAGGTAAGAAAACTTCGATTGGTCGTTCAATAAACGCAGCAGGATCATAAAAAATATATTCTCCGAGTCTTGCACCTACAATTGCTCCAATAAATGTGTAAAGGAATAAAGGGTCAAGTAATTCTTTTTTCTGATTTTCTTTCTTGAAAATATTTGACATCAAATACCAGCCTACTACAAAGGCAACTATCCAACATAAACTGTAAATATGTACTTTGAATCCTGCTATTTCAAATAAATAAGGTTTTGGATTCCAATCGATAAACGAAATTAAGTTAATCATTAATTTTTCTTTTTAGGTACAGGGTCGTATCCATGTCCTCCCCAAGGATGACAGCGACCAATTCTTTTTGTTCCGAGCCACAAACCTTTTAGCAAACCATGTTCTTTTAGCGCCTCTATCATATAAGAAGAGCAAGTTGGTTGATATCTACAATTGCTTCCCATCCAAGGAGAAATCGCTAATTGATAAAATCTTACCAACAGAATAAATGGTGTAACCAAAATTTTGTTCATCTCACAAAGTTAATCAATAACCGAAATAAAAAAGAATCAATCTAAAAAGTTTATGCTTTTGCTGATTGATTCTCTATACGATACGTGCTTAACGCATATTATTTTTTAGTATAACTCGCTGGATCTAATGCTTTGTAAGACCAGTTTTGTAAAAACTCTAACACAACTTTCGGATCATGTCCTTTCACTTCTTTGCTTTCAAGATAAGCTGAGTTTTGTGTGTGAATTAAATTTCCTTTCTCATCTAAAATTACAAAAACAGGAAATCCAAAACGCTCTGGGTGTTTCAATGCAGCTAACGTTTCTTCGTTTTTATTTTTTGGAGAATAATTTACATGAACCACTTCATAATTATTCGCAATATAATCTTTTACTTCTTGATTTTCTTTTGTCAATTTATCAAACATCACACACCAAGCACACCAATTACCTCCAATTTGCAATAAAACGTGTTTCTTTTCAGCAGAAGCTTTTTGCACCGCATTCGCAATATCTACTTTCGGATTTGCTTCTTCGCTATAAATTTTTGGTTTTTCAGTTTGTTGACCAAATGCAAAACTTAACGATAAAATCATTAAGCTAAAAAACATAGTTAATTTTTTCATTTCAAATTCTAAATATTAAGTCGAATTTACAATAAAAAATTATGCCGAAAACGTTTTTCTACGAATTAATAATCGTGTAATATAAATTTAGTTTTTCTTGAACAGAATTTATTTCATTATTTTTTTCGTTTTGATTAAATTGATTAATCATATTGATTGAGAATTTTGATTCAAATTCTAAACGGTCCAATTCTATTTCATAAAAATTAATTTGATGATGAATTTGTGTGAAATAATAATTCACCAATTCAACATACATCAATCTAAGTTCTTGATTTACTCTGATAAATTCTACAAATTCTTGCAATTCGACCAAAAACTCAATCATTTGTTTATTGATTTCTGATTGTTTATCTTTTAGTTCAATCTTTTTCAAATAATCAGTTGATAAAGCAATTTTATCACCCAAAAGTTGGTGCTTTCTTGTTAAAATTAAAGCACATTCTAACGCTTTCTTCATCATTTTAATTTTTATTCTAACACAAAGAAAATAAATCTAAATGCCAAAATATGTCGCCCAAAAAATCATTCATTTTGACAAAACATTCCCTAACTTTGAAATCTAAACAAGATTTTATGAATGCGCCTTTAGCTGAAAGAATGCGTCCAAAAACGCTTGAAGAATACATTAATCAAAAGCATTTGGTGGGCGAAAACGGACCAATAAAAATGATGTTGCAACATGATATGATTGCTTCGATGATTTTTTGGGGACCGCCAGGGACAGGAAAAACGACACTAGCTCAATTGATTTCCGAATTAACTGATCGACCATTTTATACGTTGAGCGCCATAAATTCTGGTGTGAAAGAAGTGCGTGAAGTAATTGAAAAAGCAAAGAATCAAAATTTGTTTTCGGGAACGAAAAATCCGATTTTATTTATAGATGAAATTCATCGTTTCAATAAATCGCAGCAAGATAGTTTGTTGGGTGCGGTAGAAACTGGTTTGGTGACTTTGATTGGAGCGACAACCGAAAATCCAAGTTTCGAAGTTGTTCCAGCTTTGCTTTCGCGTGCACAAGTTTATGTGTTAAAACATCTTGAAAAAGAAGATTTAGTTGATTTAATTGAACGAGCTATAAAAAAAGATGCAATTTTATCTAAATTAAATATTGAATTAGTTGAAACAAATGCATTATTAAGATATTCGGGCGGTGATGCAAGAAAATTATTGAATGGTTTGGAGTTGGTAATTAATAGTTTTTCTCCAACTGATAAAATCATCATCAACGATGAAATTGTGCATGAACGTATTCAGCAAAATTTAGCGCGTTATGATAAAACGGGTGAACAACATTATGATATTATTTCAGCTTTTATCAAATCGATTCGTGGTTCAGATCCAAATGGAGCGGTTTATTGGTTAGCTCGAATGATTGAAGGTGGTGAAGATTTGAAATTTATTGCGCGAAGAATGTTGATTTCAGCTTCCGAAGATGTGGGAAATGCAAATCCAACAGCGATGATTTTGGCGAATAATACATTTCAAGCTGTTTCGGTGATTGGTTATCCAGAATCTCGTATTTTATTGAGTCAATGTGCGGTTTATTTAGCAAATTCTCCAAAAAGTAATGCAACTTATTTAGCGATTGGTAAAGCGCAACAAGTTGTGAAACAAACAGGGGATTTACCTGTTCCGTTGCATTTACGAAATGCACCAACTAAGTTGATGAAAGATTTGGATTATGGAAAAGAATATAAATATTCGCACGATTTTCCAGGAAATTTTGCTGAACAAGAATTTTTACCAAATGAAATTTCGGGGACGACTTTTTATGAGCCAGGAAATAATAAGCGAGAACAAGTGGATAAACAATCGCTGAATCAAAAGTGGAAAGGTAAGTATGGATACTAAAAATAAAAATCTCAGTTAATCAAGTTTAACTGAGATTTTAAGGTTTGGTTGATTTTTTTGGTTTAGATTGGTTTTATATGATAATAGGTTGGTGATTGTATATATACAAGGTTTGTGCCAAAACTTAATAAAAAGTAAAAAATTGATTAAAAAAAAGAAAAAATTAAAGTTTTTCGATTTAAAAAAGGAATTTATATTTATAAAATAAAGAAAATGAAACAAATACAAATTATAAACGGACCTAATTTAAATTTACTTGGCGTTCGCGAACCAGAGATTTATGGAACACAAACTTTCGAAGATTTTTTTGAAAATGAATTGAGAAAGCAATTTCCAGAAGTTTCGTTGCATTATTTTCAATCAAATCACGAAGGAGATATTATTGATAAATTGCACGAAATTGGTTTTAAATATGACGGAATTATCTTGAATGCTGGTGCGTATACGCATTATTCGTATGCGATTGCAGATGCGATAAAAGCGATTACGACTAAAGTGATAGAAGTTCATATTTCGGATATTTATGCGCGCGAAGATTTCAGAAAAAATAGTGTAACAGGTGAAAGTTGTCTAAAAATTATTTCAGGAAAAGGTTTACCAGGTTATGTTGAAGCTGTGAATAATTTTGTGAAATAATTAATAATCATTATCTTAACAAGATTAAAATCTATTACCTATGGATAAAATTATTTTAGGATTAATCTTTGGATTAACCATTATTAGCTGTAATTCGAAAGCTGATAAAAACAATACAGAGCAAAAAGCTCAGGCAATGACGGCTTGTGAACAAGCGGCAATAACACCAGGGATATCTGCGGCTAAAAAAGAGCTGATTACAAAATATTGTGACTGTTCGACAGATAAAATGATGGATGAATTTACATATACAGAAATGATGCAAATGAATAATCCAACACCTGAATTACAAGAACGATTAATGAAATTAATAGAACCTTGTATCAATGATTTGAAAACAAAATCTGCTGAATTAGGAGAGTAATAAACAAAAAAGTCGGAACTATGTTCCGACTTTTTTAATATTCTTTTTTGTATTGTTCTTTCTTAAACTCGTCTACAAGATGTTCGTTCAAACTATCAATGTAGCCTAAGATTTCTAATTTACCAATTTTACTCGAAGCCGAACTTGTAAATATTTTTGGTAATTCTTCCCAAGTTTTTAATAACTCGTTTTTGTAGTGATTCAAGTTTTTTTGCATTTGTGTACTCGTTAGTTTGTCTAATTTTGTAAACACAATCGCAAACGGAATTTGTTTGTTTCCTAACCATTCCATAAACTGTAAATCTATTTTTTGAGGCGTGTGTCGAGAATCAATCA
This sequence comes from Empedobacter sp. UBA6305, assembly GCF_002440405.1. Taxonomy (NCBI): domain Bacteria; kingdom Pseudomonadati; phylum Bacteroidota; class Flavobacteriia; order Flavobacteriales; family Weeksellaceae; genus Empedobacter; species Empedobacter sp. UBA6305. The sequence continues at coordinate 8,518 of NZ_DJTP01000041.1, forward strand.
ATAAAAAAACATTGACCAAGTTTTTACGAAACTCAATGTAATCATAAATCATTTTATTGAAACCACCACGAACACCTTTTGGTGCTTTAGCAAAACCATAACCAGGTAAATCGGCTAAATACCAAGTATCGTCCATTTCGAATGTATTAATCAATTGAGTTTTACCTGGAGTTGCAGAAGTTTTAGCTAATGCTTTTTTATCTGCTAACATATTGATTAATGATGATTTTCCAACATTAGAACGCCCAATAAATGCGTATTCTGGTTTGAAAGGATCTGGACAATCTGTATATTTTTGCGAACTTTTTACGAATTCAGCTTTTTTAATCATAATTATGCTTTAGTGGCTGGATCTAATTGTTTTTCGATTAGCCATTTGTATAAAATTTCGTTGAATAATTCAGGGTGTTCCATCATTGGAGCGTGCCCACATTTATCAATCCAAAATAAAGAAGCGTCTGGTAATTCTTCTTCAAATTCTATTGCAACTTCTGGTGGAGTTACATTATCTTGTTTTCCCCAAATCAAACAAACAGGCATTTTGATGTCTTTTAAATCATCTTTCATGTTAGATTTGATCGCGTCTCTTGCGATATATAAAGTTTTGATAGCTTTATTTCTGTCATTTACAGTGTCAAAAACATCATCTACAATTTCTTTTGTAGCGATAGCAGGATCGTAAAAAACTTCGCGCGTTTTACGTTCTACATATTCGTAATTACCACGTTTTGGATAAGTTTCTCCAAAAGATTTTTCGTACAAACCAGAACTTCCTGTTAAACAAAGTGCTTTTACATATTCTGGATGTCTGTGACAAACCATCAAACCAATATGTCCTCCTAAAGAATTTCCAACTAAAATAGCTGGTTCTTTAACGACTTCTTCAATAAAATTTGCAACATGTTTTGCAATATTTTTGATATTAGTATTGATGACAGATAAAGAATATAATGGCAATTCTGGTGCGAAAACCTTATATCCTCTTTGTGCATAATAATTTGTAAGTGAGCTGAAATTGCTAAGTTCACCCATTAATCCATGAAGCAAAACAATTGGTTGTCCTTCTCCTTCTTCTATGTAAGAGAACTTATCTTTTTTCTTTAAGCTAAAAAACATTTACTCGATATTAAGTCGACAAATTTAATTAATTATATTTTTTATTTCGTGGTTTATATGAAAAACTTTAACAATCCATATTAATCACTTATCAAAACAAGGTCTATATAAACATTATTTCTCATTTTATACATGGGGTTAGCGTTAGAAAAAACATAACTATCTGATACTAAATTTTAAATTGTTGATAACTATTTCAATAAAAGTGGTAAAAAATGGTAATTTGTGGTAATATTTTATTTATTTTTGGAAAAATTCTATCATGAATTCATTAATTGGAACATATGAGTGTAAGGTAGATACAAAGGGTAGGCTCCCAATACCAGCGGGTTTGAAGAAACAACTTGCTGAATGTTTGGAAGATGGCTTTGTGTTGAAAAGATCTGTGTTTCAAAATTGTTTAGAGCTGCATCCAATGAAAGAATGGGAAAAAGTGATGAATGATTTGAATAAATTGAATCGATTTGTGAAGAAAAACAATGATTTTATTAGAATTTTTACGGCTGGATTAAAAATTGTCGAAGTTGATGCAAATGGAAGGCTACAGATTTCAAAAGATTTAGTGAAATTTGCAGAAATTAATAAAGAAGTTGTTCTGAATTCTTCTGTAAACATGATCGAGATTTGGGATAAAGACAAATATGAAGAGTCGATTAATGTAGACGATTTAGATTTTGCTTCTTTGGCAGAAGATGTAATGGGAAATTTAGGAGAAGATGAGTGAATATCATAATCCGGTATTATTAAAAGATAGTGTTGATGCGTTAATTATTAACGAATCAGGTATATATGTAGATTGTACGTTCGGGGGTGGAGGACACTCACGTGAAATATTAAGTCGTTTGGATAAAAATGGGAAATTATTTTCATTTGATCAAGATGTAGATGCGGTTCGCAATAAAATTGATGATGATCGATTTGAGTTAGTTGAACAAAATTTTAGATTCTTGAAAAATAATTTAAGATTTCGTGCAATAAAACAAGTTGATGGTGTTTTGGGTGATTTGGGAGTTTCTTCTCATCAGTTTGATACGCCAGAACGTGGTTTTTCAACTCGCTTTGATGGAGAGTTGGATATGCGAATGAATCAGAATGCAAAATTATCTGCCAAAACAATTATTAACGAATACGAAGAAGAAGATCTTGCGCGTGTTTTTTATGATTATGGAGAACTGCAAGGTTCGTATCGTTTGGCAAGAGAAGTTGTGAAAGCAAGAGCGGATAAACAAATCAATACAATTGATGAGTTGAAGCAAATTTTTTCATTCATTCCAAAAATGAAAGAAAATAAATTTTTCGCTCAAATGTTTCAGGCTTTACGTATCGAAGCAAATGATGAAATGGCTGCATTGAAAGAGATGTTGACGCAATGTGGAGAAGTGATAAAACCAGGTGGACGCTTGGTGATTATTTCGTATCATTCGTTAGAAGATCGCTTAACAAAACGCTACATGAAAAACGGAATGTTTGAAGGAGAACCAGAACGTGATGTTTTTGGAAATTGGTCGGCGCCTTTCAAACCTTTACAATCAAAGGTGATTGTGCCAACGCAAGAAGAAATTAATGAAAATCCAAGAGCGCGTAGTGCGAAAATGCGTATTGCGGTTCGTAATGAGGATTAAGAAATAGGAATGGCAAAAAAGAAAAAAATATTACCAGAGAAAAAAACTTTTATAGGTTTGTTGAGAGGTGAGTTTTTAATCAAAACTGGCTCAGAACAAAACTGGAAGTTTATGTTGTATCTGGTAGGTTTGGCTTTTTTGAGTATTTCGAGTTCGCATTTAGTTGATCGAAAAGTGGTTCGAATCGCTGAGTTGCAAGATAAAGTAGAAGATTTAAAATCTCAATATACAGATAAGCATCGCGATTTGATGCGTATGCAATTAGAAACGGAAATTTTGGAGCGTACAGCAGTGTATGGTTTGAAAATTCCAGATAAACAACCTTATTATATAGTAGACAAAGTTTATGACGAAGTCAGCGAAAAATAAAAACAATATTGTCATCAAAGGATGGGTATTTGCCGGCGCACTTGCGATTTGGGCCATCTTTATTGTTGTTTTTATGTTTCGAATTAATATTGTAGAAGGGGTTGAATTAGAGCGTTTTGCTGAAAAGAATAATTTTAGATTAGATACCGTTACGGCGGAGCGTGGTAATTTATATGCTTCTAATGGTGCATTAATGGCTACAACTGTTACAAAACACAATGTTTATGTGGATTTGACGGTGATCAAAGATGAATTATTCAAAACAGAAATGCACAATCTTGCCGATTCTTTAGGTAAGATGTTTACAAAATCTCCCTCTTATTTTTACGACAAATTTTCTACAGAACGTAAAAAGAAAAATCGTTACATGATGTTGGTGAAAGATTTGGATTATGAGCAATATCAACGCATCAAAAAATTTCCAATCTTCAACAAAGGTCAAAACAAAGGTGGATTTATTCATGAAACTGAGTCAAAACGAGAGTTAATTGTTCAAGATATTGGTGTTCGTACAATTGGTTACGATGATCAACGCGGAAAAGTTGGGTTAGAAGGAGCTTATTCTGACTTATTAAGCGGTATTGAAGGTCGTCGTTGGGAGCAATTTATGGGACGTGGAAAATGGAAACCAATGAAAAGTTGGGAGCAAGAGCCCCAAGCGGGTTCATCAGTTTACACAACAATAGATGCCGATTTACAAATGGTTGCTTACGATGCTTTGTACAAACAACTTTCTGAATTTGAGGCGCAACACGGAAGTGTAGTCGTGATGGAAGTTCAGACAGGGAAAGTTCGTGCAATTGTGAATTTATCTCGTAAAAAAGATGGAACATATATAGACGATTATAATTATGCGGTTGGTGAAGCTGCAGAACCAGGATCTACTTTCAAAACAGTTTCGTTGCTTGCAGCAATGGATGATGGTTTTATTAATAAAAACTCGACAGTAGAAACGGGAGGTGGAAGTTATAAATTCTATGGTCGTACGATTACAGATACACACGGATACGGAACATTGACTGTAGATGGCGTGATGAAAAAATCGTCTAACATTGGTACAGCTAAAATTATAAATAAATATTACGGAGAAAATCCAAAAGCTTTCTTCAAAAAAATGGATAAATGGCATATGACTTCGCCTCTTGGAGTTGATATTCTTGGAGAAGGAAGTCCAATTATGCACCGTCCAGATAGTAAATCTTGGAGTAATATTACGTTACCTGTAATGGGTTATGGATATGGTTTACAGTTAACTCCAATTCAAATTGTGACTTTCTACAACGCAGTGGCAAATAATGGTAAAATGTTGAAACCATTATTTATGGATAAAATCACACGTAAAGGTGAACCTGATAAAATTTTCGAACCAGTTGTTTTGGTTGATCAATTAACTTCTTTGGAAAATGTAAAACAAATGCAAGAAATGCTTCGAGGAGCAGTAGAACAAGGAACGGGACGTATTATTAGTAATAGTAATTACGATATTGCTGGTAAAACAGGTACTGCTCGTGTTGATTATTGGAAGCGAGACGGTAAAGGAATGCAATATCGTGCATCATTCGCAGGATATTTTCCAGCAGAAAAACCAAAGTATTCTTGTATTGTTGTTGTGCACAAGCCAAATACAGCCAAAGGGTTTTATGGAGGTAGTGTAACTGCTCCGGTTTTTAAGAAAATTGCCGATTGGGTATATTCAAAAACTCCCATACCTTTGCCACGCGATTTAGTAAAAAAGAACGCGGTGAAAGAGTTTAAAAAAGGAGATGATATTAATGTTAGTAATTCTAAAAATATAGTGCCAAATGTGACTGGTCATACAGGATCTAAAGCAATTCCGGTATTAGAAAATTTAGGGTTAGATGTACAATATTCAGGGTTTGGAAAAGTAACAAATCAATCCATTCCTGCGGGAACAAGATTTAAGAAGGGTGAGACAATTTATTTAATGTTGGAAGGATGAGAAATTTAGTTGATGTATTATATAAAGTTTCCATCTCAGAAACGATTGGTTCAACAAAAGTTGAAGTCAATAATATTCAATTTGATTCAAGAAAAGTATCAAACGATGATGTTTTTGTTGCTGTAAATGGAGTTACAGTTGACGGTCATCAGTATATAGAAAAAGCGATTGGTTTAGGTGCTAAAGCAATTGTTTGCGAAGTTTTGCCAGAAAATTTAGTTGATGGAATAACGTATGTGAAAGTTGAAAATTCAACGATTGCATTAGGAATTTTAGCTTCTAACTTTTATGGAAATCCAACAAAAGATTTAAAACTTGTTGGAGTTACAGGTACGAATGGAAAAACAACAACGACAACTTTGTTGTACGAATTGTTTACAAAATTAGGTTATGCTTGTGCATTAATTTCGACGATTAAAATTGTGATTGATGGTGAAGTGATTCCGTCTACCCATACAACGCCAGATATTTTGACATTGAACAAAATGTTTCGCGAAGCGGTAGATAGAGGATGCGAATTTGCTTTTATGGAAGTTTCTTCGCACGGAATTCATCAAAATAGAATTGCTGGTTTGCATTTTGAAGTGGCTGGATTTACGAATATCACACACGATCATTTAGATTATCACAAAACGTTTGCAAATTATCTTGCAGCAAAAAAGAAATTCTTCGACGATTTGCCAAAAACGTCTACGGCAATTTCGAATGCAGATGATAAAAACGGAAAAGTAATGCTTCAGAATACAGTTGCTACGAAAAAATTGTATGCGCTAAAAACTGATGCAGATTTTAAAGGAAAAATTATTGAACACCAATTTGATGGAATGCAATTAGAATTCAATGGAAAAGAATTCTGGACATCATTAATTGGTCAATTCAATGCATATAATTTATTATTAGTTTTTGGTGTAGCGTCAATTTTAGGACAAGATGAATTAGAAGTTCTAAAAGCGTTGAGCACACTTGGAAATGTTGATGGTCGTTTTCAAACATTCAAAACAGAATCAGGAATTATCGTAATCGTAGATTATGCACATACGCCTGATGCGTTAGAAAATGTATTGGATACAATAGAAGGAATTCGTACCAAAAATGAAAAATTAATAACAGTTGTAGGTTGCGGTGGAGATCGTGATAAAACAAAACGTCCTGAAATGGCGGATATCGCGAGCGAAAAATCTAATCTTGCCATTTTTACATCAGATAATCCAAGAACAGAAGATCCAGAAGAAATTCTTCGTGAGATGGAAGTTGGTGTAAAAGCACAATTTTATAATCGCACCTTGAAGATTACAGATCGAAAAGAAGCTATAAAAACAGCACTTAAAATGGCCGAACCAAAAGATATTATTTTAATAGCGGGAAAAGGTCACGAGACGTATCAAGAAATTAACGGAGTAAGAACACATTTTTCTGATGTAGAAGTTGCATCAGAATTGAGTAAAATATTGAACAAATAAAGAATGTTATACTATTTATTTGATTATTTAGAAGGTATTCATTTTCCTGGAGCGCGTATGTTTCAATACACGTCTTTCCGTGCGGGAATGGCAATTTTATTGGCAATGTTCATCAGTTTGTTTTACGGAAAACGAATCATCAGTTATTTACGTAAAGAACAAATGGGCGAAATTGTTCGTGATTTAGGTTTAAAAGGGCAAGTCGAAAAAGCTGGAACGCCAACAATGGGTGGTTTAATCATCATTTTGGCGACATTAATTCCGACTTTACTTTTTGCGAGATTAGATAATATTTACATTATTATTTTGTTGGTTTCAACAATTTGGTTAGGTGTGATTGGTTTTTTAGACGATTACATCAAAGTTTTTAGAAAAAACAAAGAAGGTTTACAAGGTAAATTTAAAATTTTAGGACAAGTTGGTCTTGGAGTTGTAGTTGGATTAATGCTTTATTTCAGTCCAACAGTTACTGTAAAACATCAAGAAAATAGAGTAAAAACAGCTGTAGGAATAGAACAAACAGAATACAACCGACAAATAAAATTTGGTCCAGAAGAAAAAACATTAGAAACGACAATGCCTTTTGTAAAAGGAAATGAATTCAACTATTCTGATATTTTGTTTTGGATGGATGCGCAAGATCGACCAACATGGGCAGTTGCAGCGATTTTTATTTTTGCGGTAATTTTTATCATTACAGCAGTATCGAATGGAGCAAATTTAACAGATGGAATCGACGGTTTAGCAGCAGGTAGTTCGGCTGTGATTATGGCGGCAATCTCGATGTTTGTTTTCGTTTCCGGAAATTTAATGTTCGCCGATTATTTGAACATTATGTTTATTCCGCGTTCAGAAGAAGTCTTGATTTTCTGTGGAGCTTTCCTTGGAGGTTTGATCGGATTTATTTGGTATAATACCTATCCAGCTCAAGTGTTCATGGGAGATACAGGAAGTTTAACAATCGGAGGAATTATTGCTGTTTTAGCAATTATCGTTCGTAAAGAATTATTATTACCAATTTTGTGTGGAATATTTTTCGCAGAAAGTTTATCAGTAATGTTACAGGTGTCTTATTTCAAGTACACGAAAAAGAAATTTGGTGAAGGTCGTAGAATCTTTTTAATGTCTCCTCTACATCACCATTTTCAGAAGTTAGGTTATCATGAAAGTAAAATCGTGGTGCGTGCAATTATCATCGGAATCATTTTAGCGGTAATTAGTATTATTACCTTAAAGATTAGATAAAAAATGAAAAGATTAGTCGTTTTAGGAGGAGGAGAAAGTGGCGTAGGAACAGCTATTCTTGCGAAGAAAGAAAACTTTGATGTTTTTCTTTCGGACATGGGACAAATAAAAGACAAGTATAAACAACTTTTGGAGGAGCACGGAATTGCTTATGAAGAAGGTCAGCACACAGAAGAATTAATTCTGAATGCCGATGAAGTAATGAAAAGTCCAGGTATTCCAAAAAAATCAGCGCTAATTCAGAAATTAGAAGCGAAAGGAATTTCAATTATTTCTGAAATTGAATTTGCGTCTCGTTATACAGATGCAAAAATTATTGCGATTACAGGATCTAATGGAAAAACAACAACAACAAGTTTGATGTTCCATATCCTAAAGCAAGCTGGATTAAATGTAGGATTAGGTGGCAACATCGGAAAAAGTTTTGCAAAATCTGTAGCTGAAGATAACTTCGATTATTATGTACTAGAAGTAAGTAGTTTTCAGTTAGATGATATCAAAATAGATTTCAAACCGTATGTTGCAATTTTACTGAACATTACACCAGATCATTTAGACCAATACAATTATCAGTTTGATTTGTATGCAAAGGCTAAATTCAGAATTACTGAAAACCAAGATGAAAACGATTATTTTATCTACAATTTGGATGATCCAAAAACAATGGAGATGATTGATAAGATTGATATTCGAGCTCATCGCAAACCGTTCACAATGATGGATGCAACAAATGAAGCATACGCAAACAATGAATTGTTCCGTGTGAACGATTCGAATGGTGATTTTACAATGTTAGTGAATGATTTAGGATTAATTGGTAAACACAATGTTTCTAATTCATTGGCTGCGGCTGTAGCTGCAAAAATTATTGATATCAATAATGAGGAACTAAAAAAGAGTTTGTCTGATTTTAAATCGGTTGAACATCGTTTAGAGCCTGTTTTGACAATTGGAGGAATAGATTTTATCAACGATTCTAAAGCAACAAATGTGAATGCAACATATTTTGCTTTGGAAAGTATGACGAAACCAGTTGTTTGGATTGTTGGAGGAACTGATAAAGGAAACGATTACAACGAAGTTTTACCTTTCGTGAAAAAGAAAGTGAAAGCAATTGTTTGTTTAGGTGTTGATAACGCAAAAATTGTTGATTTTTTCAGTCCATATATCGATACAATTGTTGAAACAAATACAATGAAAGATTGTGTAGAACAATCATATAAATTAGCAACAAAAGGAGAAACGGTTCTTCTGTCACCAGCTTGTGCAAGTTTCGATTTGTTCAAAGGTTACGAAGATCGTGGAGATCAATTTAAAGAAAACGTACGCAAATTATAATAACATAACCAACCAATGTCTAACATCGTACAAAAATATTTTAAAGGCGATAAACCGCTTTGGGCTTTCATTTTATTGTTAGCACTATTTTCGTTCTTACCTGTTTATTCTGCAAGTTCTAACTTGGTGTATACGGTAGGATCGGGAACTATTTTTGGGCATTTAGGTAAGCACGCTGTGATTTTATTAATTGGTTTATTTATCATTTATGGATTACAACGTATTGATTATCGTTGGTTTGGTTTGTTTGCTTTAACAGCGGTTGTTATACTTTCTGGAGTTTTGGCAATAACACTCGTACAAGGACAAACCATTGGAGGTGCAAATGCTGCGCGTTGGTTAACTATTCCAGGGACTGGAATTGGTATTCAGCCTTCGATGATTGCTTCGCAAGCGTTGTTGATTTATATAGCTCGTTATTTAACAAAAAATAGAGACAAAGAATATACATGGAAAAATACAGCAGTTCCATTATTCTTACCAATTATTGTAATTGTAGGATTAATCTTTCCTTCTAATGGTTCAACAGCGTTGATGTTAGCTGGAATGTGCGGAATATTGTTGATTATTGGTGGATTTCCATTCAAATATTTATTTACAATTGCCGGAGTAGGTTTAATACTCGGTGGCGGATTCGTGTGGATGGCTTTATCTCGACCAGATTTAGTAACAAATTCTCGTGTGCACACATGGATGTCACGTATCGAGAAATTTAATGACGATTCTGGATTAGAAAGTTATCAAGTTTTACACGCAAAAGCTGCAATTGCGAGAGGATTGAATGAAATGGCTGGACCAGGAAAAAGTGTTTTCAAACAAACTTTACCGCAGTCATCATCCGATTTTATCTTCGCGATTATTGTAGAAGAATATGGTGCAATTGGTGCAATTCTATTAATCGGAATTTTCCTTCTGATTTTAATACGGATTTGTATCATCGCATCTAAAATTCATACCGTTTTTGGTACGCTACTTGTATTTGCAGTGGGCTTACCAATTATTATACAAGCGATGGTAAACATGGCGGTAGCGGTTAATTTAATTCCTGTAACAGGGCAACCATTGCCAATGATTAGTTACGGAGGAACATCCATTTGGATGACATGTATTTCGTTCGGAATAATTTTGAGTGTAAGTACTCAGATTAAATCGCAAGAAGAATTAGAACAAGATAGAAAAGTATTAAGTGAAGAATACATCGAAGACATCGCCTAAAGTTTTAATAAGCGGCGGAGGAACAGGTGGACATATTTATCCAGCCATTGCAATTGCAGACGAAATAAAACGTCGTTTGCCAGATGCACAAATTTTGTTCGTTGGAGCAGAAGGAAGAATGGAAATGGAAAAAGTGCCAAAAGTTGGGTATGACATAAAAGGTTTACCAATTTCTGGATTTGATAGAAGTAACATGAAAGCGAATTTAAAGTTCCCTTTCAAATTGATAAAAAGTTTAAATCTTGCAAAGAAAATCTACAAAGATTTTCAGCCAGATTTAGCTGTTGGTACAGGAGGTTATGCAAGTGGACCAATGTTGTGGGTAGCGGGAAGTAAAAATGTTCCGATTTTATTACAAGAACAGAATTCGTTTCCAGGAGTTACCAACAAAATTTTGAAAAATAAAGCTAGTGCTATTTGTACAGCTTACGAAGGAATTTCTCAGTTTCCGCAAGAAAAAGTGCATTACACAGGAAATCCTATTCGTGCCGAAATTTTTCAAAATTTACCTTCAAAAGCAGAAGCAATTTCAGCTTTTGGATTAGATCCAGAAAAACCAACTATTTTATCAGTTGGTGGTTCACAAGGATCAAGAGCAATGAACAATGCTTGGTTAGAAAACCTTGACGAATTTGTTGCAAGTGGCGTTCAATTGATTTGGCAAACAGGAAAGTTAGATTATCAAAAAATCAAAAATTTGGTTGGCGATAAATATCCAACGATTCATGTAACCGAATTTATTTTCAACATGAAAGATGCTTATGCAGCTTCGGATATGATTGTTTCTCGTGCAGGAGCAATGGCGATTTCGGAATTGTGTATTGTAGGAAAAGCAACTATTTTGCTTCCATTGCCAACAGCGGCAGAAGATCATCAAACCAAAAATGCACAAGCATTGGTTGAAAAGGATGCAGCGATCATGGTGAAAGATGCAGATGCAAAACAAATTTTAGTCAAAGAAGTAATTGCTTTGGCGAATAATGAAGAATTAAAAAATAAATTATCTCAAAACATTAAGCAATTAGGGAAACCGTACGCAACAAAAAAGATTGTAGATATATTATTGAATTTATTATAATGAATATTTTAGATAAAACATATTATTATTTCATCGGTGCAGGAGGAATCGGAATGAGTGCTTTGGAACGTTTCTTCAAGTCAATCGGAAAAGAAGTTGTAGGTTATGACAAAACACAAACCGAGTTAACAACTGAATTGATTGCTGAAGGAATTGATATTCATTTTGAAGATAACATCGAGTTAATTCCAGCAGGAATTAATCCAAAAAATACGTTGGTAATTTATACGCCAGCAGTACCAAAAGATCATTCAGAACTAAATTATTTTTTAGTGAATGATTTTAAAGTCATGAAACGTTCAGAAGTGTTAGGTGAAATTACCAAACATACATACAATATTGGTGTTGCGGGAACACATGGAAAAACAACGACTTCATCTATTTTAGGACATATCCTAAAAGTTGCGAATGTAGAATGTACAGCTTTTTTAGGTGGTATTGCAGAAAATTACGATTCGAATATCATCTTAAATGGATCTAAATATACAGTTGCAGAAGCCGATGAGTTTGACCGTTCTTTCTTACGTCTTTCTCCAAAATTAGCGATTATCACAAGTGATGATGCAGATCATTTGGATATTTATGGTGAGCGTGATGAAGTGAAAAAATCGTTTCAAGAATTTGCGGCAATTGTGGAAGAAAAATTATTTGTTCACAAAGGTTTGCCTTTCGAAGGAGCTTTTACGTATGGAGTAGATTTGGACGCAGATTATGATGGACACAATGTAAGAATTATTGATGGACATTATGTGTTTGATGTAAAAACGCCAAACGGTTCATTGACAGACGTTGGAATTTTATTACCAGGCCATCACAATATGGAAAATGCGGTTGCGGCTTTGGCTGTTGCAGATTATATGGGTGTTCCTCATGATAAAATTAAAGAAGCTTTATCAACTTTTGTTGGAGTTAAAAGACGTTTTAATCGTTTCGAAGCAAATGGAAAAATTTACATCGACGATTATGCACATCATCCAACAGAATTGAATGCAGCAATTCGTTCAGTTCGTGAACTTTATCCGGGTAAAAAAGTGTTGGGAGTATTTCAGCCTCACTTATTTACACGTACAAGAGATTTCGCAGAAGAGTTTGGACAAAGTTTATCGCAGTTAGATAGTTTGATTTTATTAGACATTTATCCTGCCAGAGAGTTACCAATCGAAGGAATTACTTCAAATTGGTTGCTAGAAAAGGTGAATTTAAATGAAAAAATAGTATCTTCATTAGAAGATAGTTTAGCAAACATCAAAAAACAAGATTTTGATGTATTATTGACTGTTGGAGCAGGAAATATTGATACAATTGTTAAACCAATAAAAGAGTGGTTAAGTGAAGCGTAAATTGAAAATCATAAAAGTGATTTTTGGAGTTGCCTTGCTAATCGGTTTGATTAGTTTTACGGTAATTAAGAATGCTTCGCGTACTGTGAAAAAAATTGACGTGGCGTTTGTTCAGCCAGTTGATAATTATTTTATTAATGATGAATCGATAAGAGAAATTATCAACAAAGATGGAAAAGACATTCTGAAACAATCTCTACGAGAGGTGAATGTAAAAGAAATCGAACAAAAAGTAAGTGAGAGTCCTTTTGTGGATTCTGTACAAGTCAGTAAAGATATCAACGGACATTTACGACTTGACATAAAAGCAAACTCAGCAGTAGCAAGAATAAAGACGCTGAAAAATGAATTTTATTTGACAACAAAAGGCGGAAAAATGCCTTTATCTAAATTAAATTCAGCGGATGTAATTTTAGTTTCTGGTGATGTAAAACCGAATGAATATGAAGATTTGAGTAAATTTGTTCAAGCTTTGAAAGCTGACGATTTATTAAAAAATCACATCATAGCCATTCAAAAAGTGGGACAACGTTCTTTTAATTTAATTGTAAACACAGGAAACTATTATATAGAATTAGGAACTTTAAACAACTTTGAACAGAAGTTACATAATCTAAAATTATTCTATAATCAATACATTGATTTTATAGGAACTGAAGATTATGAAAAATTGAGCTTGAAATTTGTAAACCAAGTTGTAGCAACCAAACGAATAAAAAATGGAGAACAATAGTAAGATTGCAGTTGGCTTAGACATAGGGACTACAAAGATTGTAGCGCTTGTCGGACGAAAAAATGAGAACGGAAAAATCGAAATTCTTGGACACGGACAAGCAAAAAGCTTAGGTGTACACAGAGGTGTTGTAAATAATATTACACAAACCATTAACTCGATAAAAGAGGCAATTGATAAGGCTGAAAGATCATCTGGTGTCAAAATTACTGATGTTACTGTTGGTATTGCCGGACAACATATTCGTAGTTTACAACATAGCGATTACATTACTCGTACCAATTCAGAAGACGTGATTGATGATAATGATTTAAAGTTATTAACAAATCAAGTTTACAAATTGGTCATGTTACCTGGAGAAGAAATTATCCATGTTCTTCCTCAAGAATTTAAGGTTGATAACGAAGGTGAAATCCGCGAACCAATCGGTATGTACGGAAGCCGTTTAGAGGCTAATTTCCATGTGGTTGTAGGACAAGTTTCATCCATCCGAAATATTGCACGTTGTGTAAAAGCTGCTGGTTTACGTTTGGCAAGTATTACTTTAGAACCAATTGCATCATCTAGTGCTGCGCTTAGCGAAGAAGAGAAAGAAGCTGGTGTTGCATTGATTGATATAGGTGGTGGAACAACGGATATTGCAATTTTTAAGGATAATATTATTCGTCACACATCTGTTATTCCGTTTGGAGGAAATGTGATTACAGAAGACATTAAAGTTGGATGTTCTATTATTGGAAAGCAAGCCGAAGCTTTAAAAGAAAAATTTGGTTCTGCTTGGCCAGGAGAAAATAAAGAAACTGAAATTGTATCGATTCCTGGTTTAAAAGGACGCGAAGCAAAAGAAATATCATTAAAAAGATTGTCACAAATTATTCATGCACGTGTGCAGGAAATTTTGGAACAAGTATATTTGGAATTGAAAAACTACGGTTGCGAAGATCAAAACAAAAAATTGATTGCAGGAATCGTTTTAACAGGTGGTGGATCTAAATTGAAACACATTCGTCAACTTACAGAATATGTAACAGGAATGGATGTAAGAATTGGATACTCTAACGAACATATTGTTGGTGCAAAAGCTGAGGAAATTAGCGGACCAGAATATGCAACATCTGTTGGATTATTAATGAAAGGTTTAGAAGAATTAGCGGCGAATTATCAGCACGAAATTTATGAAAAACCAGTTATTAATAATTTAAATAACCAAGAAGAATTAGAAATTGGAATTCAACCAACACAACAAACTAAGACTGTGAAAGCTGAAATTGTTGTTGAGGAAGAAATTATCCAAAAACCAAAAAGAGAAGAAGTAGTAGACGAATTCTTGGATCAAGAAATTGGTGAAAAGAAAGAAGCTAAATCTAAACCAGAAAAGAAAAATTTCTTTTCGAAATGGACGGATAAATTTATCCAAATGATCAACGAAACTGAATAATAAGAATAAACTAGAATAAATTACGAATCAATTTAATAAGAAGAATATGAGTGATATGTTAACAGGAGATATTGTGTTCAACTTACCAAAGAGCCGATCTCAAGCTATCAAAGTAATCGGAGTAGGTGGTGGAGGTAGTAATGCCGTAAACTACATGTTTGAACAAGGAATTGCAGGTGTAGAATTTGTAATTTGTAATACGGACTCTCAAGCATTAGCAAATAGTCCAGTACCAACAAGAATTCAATTAGGACAAGCAATAACAGAAGGTTTAGGAGCTGGAGCAAATCCTGAGGTAGGAGAGCAATCTGCTATCGAAAGTATGGATGATGTAAAAGCTGTTTTAGACGAGGGTACTAAAATGGTATTTATTACTGCCGGAATGGGTGGTGGTACAGGAACCGGAGCAGCACCAGTAATTGCTGGTATTGCAAAAGAAATGGATATCTTAACAGTTGGGATTGTTACAGCGCCATTCTTTTTCGAAGGAAGAATGAGGTTGGAACAAGCCGAAAAAGGTATCGAAAAATTAAGACAAAATGTCGATTCATTAATTGTTATCAACAATGATAAATTACGTGAATTATACGGAAACTTAGGTTTCAAAAATGGTTTCTCGAAAGCTGATGAGGTTTTAACAACAGCAGCTAAAGGAATTGCAGAAGTTATTACTCAACACTATGCAATGAACATCGATTTACGTGATGCGCGTACAGTACTTAAAAATTCTGGTACAGCAATCATGGGATCTGCGCAAGGTTCTGGTGAAAACAAAGCGAAAGACGCAATTTCTTCTGCTTTAGATTCTCCATTGTTAAACAACAACAAAATTACGGGTGCACGTAACGTATTGTTATTGATTTTGTCTGGTAATAACGAAATTACAATGGATGAAATCGGTATCATCAATGATTACATTCAACAAGAAGCTGGTAATAGTGCAAATATTATCATGGGTATTGGTGAAGACTTAGATTTAGGAGATTCTATCTCTGTAACTGTTGTAGCAACTGGTTTTCCTACAGAAGATCAGGCGTATACAGGAAAAGAGGAACAAAAAATTGTACATACATTAGAGGAAGAACAACCAATTAATAAAACGTTATCAGTTGAGCAACCTTTTGTGAATCGTGTAAAACCAATGACGTTAGATTTTGGTCGTTCTAATGCTTCTCAGCAAGCACCACAAACGCCTCAACAAAATCAAACGCCAGAGGCTCCTCAAAATAATTATCGTCAAGCAGATATTAACCAAAGTTTTCAACAACAAACTTATCACAATACGCCAGAAGAATCTTTCGAAGAAAATAATTCTCCAAAGCGTTATGTTTTAGATGATATTGATGATGAGCCAGTGCAAGAGAGACGTTCTTATGATGATTTCGAACCACGTTTGAAATCAGATTTTAATCGTCCGCAAGAACCAACGAATAATGTAAATAATAATCAAACATATAATTCATATTCTAATCCTGTAGCTTCAGAACAGTCAAATTATCCTCAAAATAATTATGCTGGATATCAAGCTCCAAAGAACGAAGGATATGGAAATGTAGAGCCAGTTCAATCTAATGTAGCTCATTCTGTTGCTCCACAAGCTGAAGAAGTACAAGTTGCTATAGATCCATTTAGTCAACCAATTGAGCAATCAAATGATCCTGAATTGAATAGTATGATTGAAGAAAGAAGAAATCGTTTGAAACAATTTAATTTTAAATTCAACAACACGATGACAAATTCTCAAGTAGACGAATACGAAGCAATTCCTGCTTATAAACGTCAAGGATTGAATTTATCTGATCGTAATGATAATCAATCTTCTGATTTTTCTGTAGGAACTAATCGTAACAACGAAACGCAAATTCGTCCAAACAATTTTCTACATGATAACGTAGATTAATAAACGATCACTCGTAAAAAATATTCTTATTATAGAAAAGGTTCATTGCTTTTGCGATGAGCCTTTTTTTGTCTTAAATTTGTAGTCTAAAAGCAAAACAAATGAATTTAGAAACTCAAATAATGGCACAGTTAAAAGAAGCGATGAAAGCTAAAAATACTGTTGCTTTAGAAGCTTTAAGAGCTGTAAAATCTGAATTATTATTAGCAAAAACATCAGGTGCTAACGGAGAATTATCAGAAGATCAAGAAATTGCTTTATTACAAAAATTAGTAAAACAACGTAAAGAAGCTGCTGAACAATTCGAAGCAAATGGACGTGCTGAATTAGCTGAAAAAGAATTGGCACAAGCAGAAGTTATTCAACAATTTTTACCTGCTCAATTATCAGACGAAGAATTAACAGCTGCAATTACAGAAATTGTTGCAGAGGTTGGCGCTACTTCTCCAAAAGATATGGGAAAAGTAATGGGAGCTGCTTCATCTAAATTAGCTGGTAAAGCGGAAGGAAAATTAATTTCAGCTAAAGTAAAAGATATTTTAGCTAGTTTATAATTGATTTTTAAATCTTTAAAAATTAAGAAAAGGTAAAGTTTATAACACTTTACCTTTTTTATTTCTTTATTAGATAAATTTCTTCAAATTATATAAAATTATTATTTATTGATAATCAATAGTATATCCGATTTAAATAAATAATTCCCAAAAAAATTAGGATTATAGTTTTATTTTAACATTAAATTAACAAATCGCTGTAAGCATCTAAATTCGCAAAGCACAAGAGATTTTAGAATTAAAAATCAATTGATTAGAATAATTCTAAATAAGAAGCTGTTTATACCCTTAAATTTGCAAAGTAAATCAGAAAAATCTAAAGGATGACGAAAAGCATTACAGCGTTTATAGCAATGTTAATGATTTTTCCAATAGCAAATGCTGATGGTAAAATTTTTAAGGATTCTGGTAATAATGACACAATTATTATGCCAGCTTCTGAGAAAAGATTTAGTAACGATATTGATAATGATACCATCAAAAAAGATACATTATCAGTTGAAGATGAAAAGTTGGTTGGAGAACTTATCGAGAATAGTGCTCGAAAAATCTCGACAGGAGTTGTTTCTTGGTATGGAGACAAATTCCACGGACGCAAGACAGCTAGTGGTGAAACGTATGACAAACACGAACTAACAGCTGCCCATAAGTCTTTACCATTTGGTACGAAAGTAAAAGTTACGAATATCAGAAATGGTAAATCTGTAGTTGTAGAAATCAACGACAGAGGTCCATACGCTAAATCTAGAGTTTTAGACTTAAGTCAAGCTGCATTCAGCGAAATTGGTCACACCAATACAGGAGTGATGCAAGTTGAATACGAAATTATCAAAAGCGAAGACAAGAAAGACTAAGATGTTCAGAAAAAATTAAAAGGTTTGAGAATTTATTCTCAAACCTTTTTTTATGCTCTTAAGTTTCGTGCAAAAAAAATCCTGACAAATGAATATCAGGATTTATAATTATATGATGTAAGAAAATCTTAATCTAAAATTTTAAGCACTTTAGTTGTACGGGCTCTTGATGCTTCAACTAATTCAGCTTGTGCTAAATCTTCACCGTAAGAAGGGATCATTTCTTTGATTGCTTCGTTCCAGTTGTTTTTCATCAAGTCTGGGAAACATTGTTTCATTAAGTTCAACATTGCACTAACAGATGTAGATGCTCCTGGAGAAGCTCCTAATAAGGCAGACATTGTTCCATCTTGAGATGTTACGATTTCTGTACCAAATTTTAAAACTCCTTTTCCATCTTGTTTTTCGATTACTTGAACACGTTGTCCTGCAGTTTGTTCGAACCAATCTTCTAGTTTAGCTTCAGGAAAATATTCTTGTAATTCTTCTACTTTTTTCGCTTTAGATAACATCACTTGTTCTACCAGGTATTTTGTTAAATCGATATTGTTTAATCCACAATTCATCAAAAATCCTACGTTTCCTAAGTTTACAGATTTGAATAAATCGCAATTAGATCCGTATTTTAAGAATTTTGTTGAGAATGTTGCAAATGGACCAAATAATAGAGATTGTTTTCCATCAATAACACGTGTATCTAAGTGAGGAACAGACATTGGTGGTGCACCAATTTTTGCTTTTCCATATACTTTTGCATGATGTTTTTTGATTACTTCTTCGTTTTGACAAATTAACCATTGTCCACCAACTGGGAAGCCACCAAATTTTTTCGATTCTGGAATTCCAGATTTTTGTAACAATAAAATTGCTCCTCCACCTGCACCAATAAATACGAAATCAGCATTAAGTGCTTTGTTATTTCCAGATTTTAAATCTTTTACTTTAACTGCCCATTTTCCGTTGCTAAGACGAGTTAAGTCTTTTACTTCGTGTTCAGTTTCTAACGTGATTTCTTTTTTGTCTTGTAAACCTTTGAAAATTTGACGCGTTAATTCACCAAAATTCACATCAGTTCCCAAGTTCATATGCGTTGCCGCAACTTTTTCATTACCTTTTCTACCGTCAACAATTAATGGAGCCCATTCTCTGATTTTAGAAACATCATCCGAATATTCCATATCCTTAAATAAAGGATGCTGAGATAATTTTTCGTAACGTTTTTTCAAGAAATTTACATCGTCATCGCCCCAAACAAAAGACATATGTGGAGTAGGACGTAAGAATTTTTCTGGAGAAGAAACGTAATTATTTTCGACTAAGTAAGACCAAAACTCTTTCGAAGTTTCAAATTGTTTTGCAATATTAATTGCTTTATCAATATTAACCACTCCATTTTTGTCCATTGGTGTATAATTCAATTCACAAAAAGCAGAGTGACCAGTACCTGCATTATTGAAAGCATCAGAGCTTTCAAATCCAATCTTATCTAATTTTTCGAAAACAGAAATCTTAATAGCCGGATTTATTTTTTTAAGAAGTATGCTTAAAGTAGCACTCATGATACCAGCACCAACTAACACTACCTCTTGAGGTTGTTTTTCCATTTCTCAAAAATATATTTACGTTGCAAAGGTATTAATAAATAGCCTTTTTTGCGAAATAATACGCAGAAAAAACAATGATTTTTTACATAAATTATTGTTTTGAGATAATTTGAATAGATTTTATTTTATAGAAAATTATTCAAACTCAGTTTTTCCAATACTTTCGATGTTGTCTGCTTGTGATAAATCTGCTTCAAAAGCTTTTTTGTTCACAACTGTTGTTTTTGAAATTTTATCGTGCCAACCATTTTCTCCTAAAAAAGTAAGAACATCAAATGGAATTATTCTACAAATACTTCTTGTAAAATAATCTTTCGTTGTAGGTGTAGAACCGTCAATCATCACAACTTTTGTTCCTGTAATAAATTTACCTAATGAACGTCCTTTTGTGATAGATTCTATCAGAAAGTAATAAAAAACTAAAACAATTGCTGCTATAATATTATAAATCAAATTGCTTTCAGGTAATTGGAAATTCATCATTACTGCTACTACACCTAATATCAATCCAATAATAAATGTACATATCAAGTATACTATGCCATCTATTAAATAATTTGCTAATCTCAAACCTTGATTGGTTTTGTGTTCGCCAACTTTGTAATCTTGATACATAATGTTTAGTGTTAATTAGTTGTAAATATATGATAAATGATAATTTTAGTGGAATTATTATTAAATTTTATCTTCCATCCAACGTCTAAGGTTGATATAATTGGTATTTCTACGCAACAAATTTTCATTGTCCGAATCTTTCAAGAAATCATCTAATTCTCTGAAAGCTTTAACTTTTTCATGAGGATACAAATCATTTAATTCAATAAAAAATAAACTAATTTTTCGTGTAATAATGTTACTATTTTTCATCTTTTTACAGAATTGATGCGTTTTGTACGAATACATATCCAATTCTTGATCGTTGCCAGAATCATATAAATTCATCATAATCAAAACCAAGGTGTAAAAATGTAAATCTTCTTGAATTGTAGATTCACTATTGATAATTTTTTGACAATAATCAAAGGAATTATCCCAATCTTTATTCAGAAAATAATACGCAGCTATTTTTAGATAAAGCACTAAAATATGGTGGTTATCGATTTTATGTTGATGCAATTTTATTTCGCGCAAAATATCTTTAATTAAAAAAGGGCTAATATTTTCTTTTGGATTAATGAAAAAATAATTCAGTTTACTATTAAATTTATTGATAAACCAAAGCGCTTCCACATTATCATTTTGAGGCAAAATCTCGTAAACAGATTCCAATTTATCAAACCAAAATTTGAATTCTTCCGAATTTTTTTTCAGATATAAAATTTTCAATAAATATGAATTTCCTTTGATAAACCAAACAGGGTGACTAAGAATTCGCTCTTTTTTCTCGTAAAATAACTCAACCCATTTTTTAGAAAATTCATAGGCAGAATGTAGGTTTTGCGTTAACATCGACAACCAAACATTTGCTTTATAAAACCACAATTTCTCTTTGAATTTTAATTTCTTGAAATCGATATTTTTTGTTTCCGAATCAAAGAAATTCTGAATTTTCTTAATTTCTTCTTCATCTTTTGCATATCCATTTTCAAGCAAAATGCTATATAATTTCAGCGATAAATTAGATAATTTACTCGCTTGTAAATTCTGTAAACTTAACTCTTCCGATTGTTCAATCAATTGATCTGCACGACCAGAAATACTTCGTGTAATAAATTGCGATTCGATAATTTTTTCGAGCTCTAAAATATCATAAGCAATAGCTTTTTCGTCAAAATCTAAGGCTTGAGTTTTGGCTTTGTCCAACATTTTTAGACTTTGCTTGTGCAAGCCTTTTTGGTATAAAATTGTAGCAAAATCAAATTGTTCACGTATTTGCATACGCGAATTCTGTTGCGAAGGATTCATTCTCAAGCTAAACAAAATTTGCTTGTATAAATGCGCTTTTAGATTTGATAATTGTTGTTTTGTGGTAATTTTTTTCTTCAAAATTGACGTTTCATCATATTCTTCCAACTTATCCAACGCTTCAAATAATAACAAAAATTTTGCATCTGCATTAATTTGCAAACGATTTACATAAAGCTTGAATTGACGTTTTTCGGAACGATTAAGCGACTTTATTAAACTAAATAGTGCGTCTTTGTTATGATTTGACATTGTAATTAAATTATATATAATAGATTGAAAATGAAATAATTGAATAAAATATTTCGGCTTTAAGAATTGTAAAACCTATTTCAATTTGAAAATTTAAAGTTAGTACAATTTTAATTTTACATCACAATAACAAACAAAACTAATTGCAATGAGTGCTGAGAAGATTCAAATTTTTGATACGACACTGAGAGATGGAGAGCAAGTGCCGGGGTGTAAGTTAAACAAAAAACAGAAGTTAGAAATTGCGGCTCGATTGGACGAATTAGGCGTTGATATAATCGAGGCTGGTTTTCCAATTTCAAGTCCTGGAGATTTCGAAGCCGTAAATGCAATTTCAAAATTAGTGAAAAATGCCACAGTTTGTGGTTTAACTCGCGCAAACAAAAAAGATATAGAATCTGCTGCCAAAGCTTTGCAATATGCGGTAAAACCAAGGATTCATACTGGAATTGGAACTTCGGATTCTCATATTATTCACAAATTTAATTCGAATCGTGAAGCGATTATCGAACGTGCAGTTGAAGCGGTTGCTTATGCAAAAACATTTGTAGATGATGTTGAGTTTTATGCTGAAGATGCAGGAAGAACGGATAATGCTTTTCTTGCTCAAGTTTGTGAAGAGGTGATCAAAGCTGGTGCGACGGTTCTTAATATTCCAGATACAACGGGTTATTGTTTACCTTTTGAGTACGGAAATAAAATTAAATATTTGAAAGATCATGTTCAAGGGATTGATAATGTGATTATTTCTTGTCACAATCATAATGATTTAGGTTTAGCGACAGCGAATGCAGTTGCAGGAGCAATAAATGGAGCACGCCAAATAGAATGTACGATTAACGGAATTGGAGAGCGCGCTGGTAATACAGCTTTAGAAGAAATTGTGATGATTTTTAGACAACACAAAGAATTGAATTTCTATACAGATATCAATGCTCAAATGTTAACAGAATTAAGCCAATTAACTTCTGAAACAATGGGAATGATGGTGCAACCAAACAAAGCAATTGTAGGATCGAATGCTTTTGCTCACAGTTCTGGAATTCATCAAGATGGTGTGATTAAAAATCGTGAAACATACGAAATTATCAATCCAGCAGATGTTGGTGTCAATGAATCCTCTATTATTCTGACAGCTCGTAGCGGGCGTTCGGCGTTAGCTTATCGTCTGAAAGATATTGGTTTTAATACATCTAAAAATGAATTAGATATTTTATATGAACAATTTTTAGAAATCGCAGATTTGAAGAAAGAAGTTGTTCGCGAAGATTTACTTGTATTAATGCATCAGTTTAACCAAACAACACAAAGAAAATTTGCATGAGAACATTATTCGATAAAGTGTGGGATGCCCATGTTGTCAGCCAAGTAGAAAATGGACCCCAAGTTGTTTACATTGATAAACATTTGATTCACGAAGTAACAAGTCCACAAGCTTTTGCAGAATTAGAAGCGAGAAATATTCCAATTTTTCGTCCAGATCAAATTGTTGCAACTGCGGATCATAATGTACCAACGATCAATCAAGATCAACCAGTTCGAGATCCATTATCAAAACAACAATTAGAACAATTAGCAATTAATTGCGAAAAAAATAATATTACATTTTATGGCTTAGGTCATCCGTATCAAGGAATTGTTCACATTATTGCGCCAGAATTGGGCGTTACACAACCGGGAATGAGTATGGTTTGTGGTGATAGTCACACGTCTACGCATGGTGCTTTTGGAGCAATTGCTTTCGGAATTGGAACAAGCCAAGTGGCGCAGGTTTTTGCAAGTCAATGTTTGTTGATGAATAAACCAAAATCGATGCGAATCAAAGTGAATGGAAAATTGAATCCAAATGTTCAACCAAAAGATGTGATTTTGTATATCATTTCTAAAGTTGGAACAAATGCAGGAACAGGTTTTTTCTGTGAATATGCAGGAGATGTTTTCGAGAATATGTCGATGGAAGGTCGAATGACCGTTTGTAATATGTCGATTGAAATGGGCGCTCGTGGCGGAATGATTGCACCAGACGAAACAACTTTTGCTTATTTAAAAGATAAACCATTTGCCCCGAAAGGAGAAGAGTGGGAGCAAAAAGTAGCGTATTGGAAAACTTTACCAAGTGATGCTGATGCGATTTTTGATGAAGAAATAGAATTTGATGCGGCGGATATTTATCCAATGATTACGTTTGGTACGAATCCGGGAATGGGAATTTCGGTGAAAGATATCATTCCATCAAAAGATTCGTTAAGCGATAATGAAAAAGAATCGTTTGAAAAAGCGTTGAAATATATGGGATTCCAAGATAATCAATCAATCATCAATCATCCAATTGATTATGTGTTTATCGGAAGTTGTACAAATGCAAGAATCGAAGATTTGCGTGAAGTAGCAAATTATGTGAAAGGAAAACAGCGCAATGAAAATGTAACTGCGTGGATTGTTCCGGGATCGAAACAAGTAGAAAAGCAAGCGATAGAAGAAGGTTTGGACAAAATTTTTGAAGCCTCTGGATTCAGATTGCGCGAACCAGGTTGTTCGGCTTGTTTGGCGATGAACGACGATAAAGTTCCAGAAGGAAAATATTGTGTTTCGACTTCGAATAGAAATTTTGAAGGACGTCAAGGTCCAAATTCTCGTACATTATTAGCAAGTCCTTTGATTGCTGCTGCTGCTGCAATTCACGGAAAAATTGTTGATATCAATTAAAATTTACTCAAAATGGATTCAATCAATCAATTAAAATCATCGGCTGTTCCGATTAAAATAGAAAATATAGATACCGATCAAATTATTCCAGCTCGTTTTTTGAAAGCGATTAGTAGAGAAGGTTTTGGAGATAATTTATTCAGAGATTGGCGATTTAATCAAGATAATCAATCAATTGATAATTTCCCGCTGAATGATTCAAAATATGCTGGAAAAATATTAGTTGCAGGTAAAAATTTTGGTTGTGGAAGTAGCCGAGAACACGCTGCTTGGGCAATCAAAGATTACGGATTTGATGTGGTAATTAGTAGTTATTTTGCAGATATTTTCAAAGGAAATGCATTGAATAACGGAATTTTACCAATCGTTGTTTCAGATGAAATTTTAAATCAAATCTTTGAGATCATCGATCAAAATCCTTCAACAGAATTTGAAGTTAATTTAGAAAATCAAACCTTAAAAATTCAAGATCAAACCATCAACTTTGATGTTGATTCTTATAAAAAAATCTGTTTATTAAATGGATATGATGACATTGATTTTTTAATCAGTCAAAAAGATAAAATAGAAACTTACGAACAAAACCATAAATCTTTACAACATGAAAACGCATAAAATTGCAGTACTTTCTGGCGATGGAATAGGACCAGAAGTCGTTTCTGAAACAATAAAAGTTCTGAAAGTCGTTGAACAAATTTTTAAATATAATTTCGAATTTGAGGAAGCTTTGATTGGTGCAATTGCGATTGACGAAACGGGAAATCCTTTGCCTGATGCGACATTGCAATTATGTAAAGATGCAGATGCGGTTTTGTTTGGTTCTATTGGTGATCCAAAATATGACAATAATCCGAACGCTAAAGTTCGTCCCGAACAAGGTTTGTTAAAGCTAAGAAAGGAACTTGGTTTATTTGCAAATATCCGTCCAATCAAGGCTTACGAATCTTTGTTGGGGAAAAGTCCATTGAAACGTTCGCACATCGAAGGAACAGATATGGTTATTTTTCGTGAATTGATTAATGGAATTTATTTCGGAGAAAAATTTACAGCACAAGATGGTTCTCATGCGTATGATACGTGTTCGTACAACAGAAAAGACATTGAGCAAATTACACATTTAGCTTTTCAGGAAGCAATGAAGCGTCGCAAAAAAGTAACGTTGGTAGACAAGGCAAATGTGTTGGATACCTCTCGTTTATGGCGAAAAGTTGCGATGGATATTAGCCAAAAATATCCTGAAGTTGAATTAGATTTCTTGTTTGTTGATAACGCAGCGATGCAATTAATTATCAATCCAAAACAATTTGATGTGATTTTGACAGAGAATATGTTTGGTGATATTATTTCGGACGAAGGAAGTGTAATTGGAGGAAGTATAGGTTTGTTGCCTTCGGCTTCTATTGGTACAGAAAATGCATTGTTCGAGCCTATTCATGGTTCGTATCCACAAGCAAAAGGAAAAGGAATTGCAAATCCGATGGCTTCTATTTTGAGTGCCGCAATGATGTTGCGTTATTTGGGATTGGAAGAAGGAGCAAAAGCAATAGAAAATGCGGTGGGAAATGCGATTAATAATTTGATTGTAACTTCAGATTTAGATGAAACGAGCGATTATTCGACGTCTGTTGTAGCAAATTATATTGCGAAGATATTATTGAGCGATCATGATCATCATTCATATTTTAATTTTGAAAATGTATTGATGGGGAAATCGACGATTATATAGTTTTTATTATTTATGACTTAATGAAAAAGCCATTCAGAGTTCTGAATGGCTTTTTCTATTGTATATTTTTATGAGTTGATGATTACATCATTCCTGGCATTCCACCTCCCATTGGTGGCATAGCTGGCTCATCTTTTTTAATTTCTGTAACAACCGCCTCAGTAGTAATTAACATACCTGCAACAGAAGCAGCGTTTTCTAATGCAACACGAGCGACTTTAGTTGGATCAATAACTCCAGCCTCGATCATGTTTACATATTCGTCAGTTTTTGCATTGTATCCGAAATCTCCATTTCCTTCTTTTACTTTTGCAACAACTACAGAACCTTCACCACCAGCGTTGTGAACGATTTGGCGTAATGGTTCTTCAACTGCACGCGTTACTATTTTAACACCTGTAGCTTCGTCAGCATTTGTAGTATCGATTGTTAAGTTAGATAAAGCTCTAACAAAAGCAACACCACCACCAGCAACGATACCTTCTTCTACAGCAGCACGAGTTGCGTGTAAAGCATCATCAACACGGTCTTTAATTTCTTTCATTTCAACCTCTGAAGCAGCACCAACGTATAATACAGCAACACCTCCAGCTAATTTAGCTAAACGCTCTTGTAATTTTTCGCGGTCATAGTCAGAAGTAGTTGTTTCTACTTGTGCTTTAATTTGGTTAACACGAGATTTGATTTGCTCTGCATCACCAGCACCATTAACAATAGTTGTATTGTCTTTGTCGATAACTACTCTTTCAGCAGTACCTAACATTTCTAAAGTAGCAGTTTCTAACGTAATTCCTTGCTCTTCAGAAATAACTGTACCTCCTGTTAAGATTGCTATATCTTGTAACATCGCTTTTCTACGATCTCCAAATCCTGGTGCTTTAACAGCAGCAATTTTTAAAGAACCTCTTAAACGGTTCACTACTAAAGTAGCTAAAGCTTGACCTTCAACTTCTTCAGAAATAATTAAGAATGGACGTCCTGATTGAGCAACTGGTTCTAATAAAGGTAAGATTTCTTGTAAGTTAGAGATTTTTTTCTCACATAATAAGATGTAAGGATTCTCTAATTCAGCAATCATTTTATCTGCGTTTGTAACGAAGTAAGGAGATTGATATCCACGATCGAATTGCATTCCCTCTACAACGTCAACGTAAGTTTCTGTTCCTTTTGCTTCTTCAACAGTAATTACTCCTTCTTTTCCAACTTTAGAAAAAGCTTCTGCGATTAATGATCCAATAGTATCATCGTTATTTGCAGAGATAGAAGCAACTTGTTTAATTTTTTCTGATGAATCACCAACTTCTTGAGATTGCTCTCTTAAGTTAGCAACGATTCCAGAAACAGCTTTATCAATACCACGTTTTAAGTCCATTGGGTTCGCACCTGCAGCAACGTTTTTCAAACCTTCGCGAACGATAGCTTGAGCTAAAACTGTAGCAGTTGTAGTACCATCACCTGCAACGTCGTTTGTTTTAGAAGCAACTTCTTTTACCATTTGAGCACCTAAGTTTTCGATTGGATCTTCCAATTCGATTTCTTTTGCTACAGAAACTCCGTCTTTTGTTACATGTGGAGCACCGAAAGATTTTTCTAAAACTACGTTACGACCTTTTGGTCCTAATGTTACTTTAACTGCATTTGCTAATGCATCAACACCTCTTTTTAAAGCGTCTCTTGATTCAATGTCGAATTTAATATCTTTTGCCATTTTTTTTATAAGTTTTGTTGTCTTAAGTCTTAAGTCGAATATAATTAAAAATAAAAAAATAAGTTACTTTGTACTTAATACATTTTACTAATTACAACTAAATTTAGATGATTGCCAAAATATCAGCTTCACGCATGATTAAATAGTCCTTTCCTTCTAATTTTAATTCAGTTCCTGAATATTTTCCGTAAAGAACTTTGTCTCCAATTGCAACAGTTATTGGTTCATCTTTTTTACCATTACCAACTGCTACAACGATTCCTTCTTGAGGTTTCTCTTTTGCTGAATCTGGGATAATAATTCCTGATGCTGTTTTAGTTTCTGCAGGAGCAGGCTCAATAACCACTCGATCTGCTAATGGTTTAATGTTTAATTGTGACATATTTGTATTTTTATTTTAATAATTGATGGTTTTAAATAAACGAAAAACGTGCCAACACACAATTTCTGCCATTATGGATAAGTTAATTTCACTCCTTAAAACAAAAATGCCAAGTTGTATGACAACTTGGCATTTAAAGTGATTTTTATGAATAATTATTTTTTGATAATCACTTTTTTCGTGAATTGTTCGTTACCTGCTTCAATCGAAACAATGTAAACACCATTTGATAAACTAGATAAATTAACTTGTTGAGATTTCGAAGAATTCAATTTGTTTGAGTAAACTGTTCTTCCTGCTAAATCTGTCACCGTAATTTTACCTGTTGTAAATGAGTTTGTAAAATCTAAATTGATTATTCCATTTGAAGGATTTGGAGAAATCGTACCTAAATCTTTTCCTTTTATATCATTTGTAGTTAAAGAACTTTCTATAGAAAAATCAGTAGAGTTAACAGCTAAGAAAACGTTATCAATAGCTTTAATCATAATTCTCGCTTTATTAGTAATTCCTAATCCTGCAGGAACTGTGAATGTATAAGAACCGTTGTTCGGAACTGATTCAGCTAAAACATAATCAAATGTTTTTCCTCCATCAACCGATAATAAAATTTTTACATTTTGTGTGTCAATACCGTTTGCATCAGTTCCTGCAACATTCCAAGTAATTGTAGCAGTGTTATCTTGTTTCCAATTTTCTGCAATTGATTGCGAAGTCACTTTGAATGGACCAAAATTTAGAAAGTTTAACTGAACATTTTGTCGAGCGGTTAATCCAACTTCAGAATTATTGTCACGAACTGTTACAGAGAAATTCATTGTACGAGGAACTGAAGGAATGACTTCCCAATTGTTTTTATCGTAATTTGAAACGTTTGACAGATATAGATTTGTTTGAAATACTAATTCATTTGAAATAATTTTTTCTAAACGAGGAAAATAGCGAATTCCAACTTTTTGTGGAGAGAATGATCTGAAATTTGGGCCTTGAGAATTAGAGGAAATAGGAGGAAGTGATTTAATAGAAGTTTCAGAAACTTCAGGATTCATCTGCTCCCAAGAATATGTTAATTGATCATTATTTGAGTCAGTGGCTAATGTTTCTAAAGCAAATGCAGTTGAAATTGGAATGTTATATTTTGTTTTCAAGTTAGAAGCTATAATAGGTGCAGCATTAGTTGTTGTAACGAATTGTCCACAATTCACATAATTTAGCACTTTTGCCATTTCTTCTAAACTTTTTGTATGGAAATATGCATCACTTTGATTTTGTACGTTTGGTGAACAGATACCAGTGTAAGCCATAATTGTAGAACCACTTCCAGGTTCAACAGAACTGTTAAGTGTACGATTACAATTGTTGTTTTGTGTATGGTAGGCACCTAATTGATGACCAATTTCGTGGGCAGTATAATCAATATCAAAAGCATCCCCAATAGGAACTATTGTACCAGTCACTCCTCCTGCTTTTGCTCTATCATTACAAACTGCTGGCGTATTGGCTAATCCATTTGAATTATTATCATCATTCACTTGAAAAAATAAATGACCAATATCGTAGTTAGCAACTCCAATAACATTATTTGTAACAGTAATATTTTCCTCAAGATTGTAATTTGCTGCAGAATTAGAATTAATATTAGGGTCTTGGAAAGAATCAGAATCAATAAAAAATAATTGATCAGTATTTGGAATTAATTCTAAAAAAACACCAACATCATTTTTTAAAACGCCATTAATTCGTGTGAGTGATAAATTGACTGCAGCTAATATTGACGCTTTCTTTTGAGCTTCTGTACCAGATGATAAATTAGCTTGTTTGATTACAAAATCTGAATACTCAGTCGTTGTTGTAATGGCTAATCTAAATTTTCTTAAACTTCCATTTTGAGTTGCTGTTCGAGAAGATTGTTTAATAGTTTCAAAATTCAAATTATCTATCCCAAGAGCACTTTCAGAAGGTTCTGTAGCACATTTGAAAGAATTTGTATTAACTAAATCTTTTTTATCATACACAATATATGACGCTTTATTTTTGGTGTAAGCGTCTATTAACACTGTTTTATTGCCGTTTGAAACTAAACCATACAAACCAAATTGAGGAGATAAACTAAAATTGATTTTCTCTGTCAAATCATTTGTATTGTATCCAGAAAAAGATTTTATATCTGGGTATTTAGTTTGTAATTCAGGAGATAAATTTGAGGTTTCTACAATACGATATGTATTAAACTTTCCGTTCTCAGTTGGAAATTTTAATAAAAAATTTTGTTGATTCGTATTGTTTAAATAGTTCACCAAATTATCATAAGCTAAGTCTAATTTAACCGATTTAGTTGGTATATGTGCTCTTGGATTTAATTGCTCTTTAGAAATATTTCCTTTCGCATTGGTAGTTTTCCAAAAGTTTTGTTGAGCAAATAAGTTTGTGCTAAATGCAAGACAAATAAGTAAATATTTAGATGTATATTTTTCCATTTTTATTTAGTTTTTACTAAAATCTTCTCTACAGATTTAGGTACAATCATCATCAATAAATTTGAAGAATCTTGTGTTTGATTAATTCCTTTTATAGGTGTTAAATGTAAATTATAAATCTTTTCATTACCAGTAATAGAATCAATATTATATGAATTAATATGTTTTTGAGGAATCAAAATTATTTGATTTTGTTCATAATCAATAACGAAACGAGGTAATGATTTATTGTAATCTTTTGGTAATGTGGCATACATGTTGTTTAATTCAGTTTCATTTTTGAAGAAATGTGTTCCTGATAATTCATATTGCGCAGAAAAAGTTGTGAGTAATTGATAATTTTCTTTTGGAATTTTCTGATATACTTTTTGACCAACACAGCTTATAAAAGTAAGTAAGATGGTTATAAATGAAACGAATGTTTTCATAATTTAGGTTTTGATAAATTTAAAGATAATATTAATCAATCAACAAAAAAAGCCTCACAATTTGTGAGGCTTGTATATTTTCTTATCAAAATTACTTCGCTGGTTGAGCTGGTAATTGATTTTGACTTGCTCCGTTTGCAGCAGGTTGCGTTGGTAAATTATTAGCTGGTGCCGTAACATTTGGCTTAATTGGTTTTATCGCATTTGGATTTTCATGCGAAGCACTTGCTCCAATAATCAATACGATTACAGCGATAAATAATCCCCAAGTTGTGTTGTCTAAGAATTTATTCGTTCTTTGAACTCCAAACATTTGGCTTCCTCCGCCACCTCCGAAAGTAGAAGATAATCCTCCTCCTTTAGGGTTTTGAGATAATACGATTAGTACTAATAATACACATAAAATCATGATAATAATCATGAAAAACTGAAATAGTCCCATTTTATTATTTAGAGTTTTTTAAATTTTCAATTTCTTTAATTCGATTTGCAAATAAACTATTTTTTTCTGGATATTTCAAAATTAATATCTTATAAGCTTTAATTGCCTTATCATATTTTTTTTGCTCAATATAAATTTGAGCCAAAGTTTCGGTCATCAAATCCGAATATTCTTCCGTATTCTGAACGAAATTTGATGGTGTGTTAACTGGTGTAATATCCGTTTTTTTCATCGGAACGATTTTCGGATTTTTTTCCAAAAAGTCATCAATCAACTTATATTTTATTTCTCTTTCTGCAATTTCTTGCTCTTCCTCAATCTCTTGTTGAGTTTTTGATTGAGAAGGAACTTTCTTCAACCAATCCGAAAAAGAGAACGTCGAATCATCCGAATTATTTTCAATGATTTCTACTTTTTCTTCAATCGTTTCAGGTTCAGATTCTTCAATTACCTCCGCATTTTCAGACAATCCTTCTATAATTTCTTCTTCCTGATTATCTTCAATTGTTTCAATTACCTGCTGAGGTTCAGATTCAATAATTTCAATTCCAGAAGTTTGTTGAACAGCATTTTCGATATCATTCTCAGAAGTTAAATTTTCTTCTTTCGAATTATTTTCTACCACAACTTTATTCGTGATTTCAGCAACTTCGTTCAATTCTTCATCCGAAATAATATCAACAACATGATCTGTTCTCAATTCAGATTCTTCTGTATCATTTTCGATCATTTCGTCTACAATATCTTCATTGATTTCTTCTGAATTAGTTTCAGAAACAACTTCAATTTCTTGGTTTAATTCTTCTTCTTTTTCTTCAATGATTTCATCAATAACTTCAACTGTTTCGTTATTGTTTTCGATGATTTCAGAAGTAGAATTTTCTAAAATTGGTTCAGAAATAATTTCGTTTTCAACTAATTCTTCCATTATTTCTTCTTCCATTTCAGGAGAAATAGTTTCAGTTTTTGTTTGAATTTCTTTTTGAATTGGTTCTGAATTGATGTAATGATACAAATCGACACGATTGCTACTGTGAATTGAAGTTTTGTTCAAATAATCCTCAAAAGAAGGATGATTTTCCTTTTTTAAACCATAAAGTAATAAAGCGCGCAATGTGTAGAAATACGGATATTTTTCTACCTCTTTTTTAAGAAGTGGAATGTCCGATTTCTCAACTTCGTACGGATGTGCTACTAAATATTCAATTCTGGTCATTGCTCAAATATAAGGTTATTTTTTTACCAATCCATCGCAATAGACGCAAAAACTTGGTCGCGAATATCATCAATAATTAAAGGAACAATTGACGATTCTACAGCGCTTAACATTGCATTTCCGTCATATAATTGGAAAGCAGAAAATGTTCTGTCATAACTTTTTGATTCGTCTTTATTGTTGATGTATCGAACTTTTACATAAATCGTCAAACGGTTTTTTGCCGCAATATCATTTGATTGAATTGCTTCTGGAACAACATCGTATCCCGTAATTTCACCTTCGATAATTAAGTCAGAATTTTCATTCGAATTTAACTTTAACTTCGTTCTACTTCTAAAAATATCTTGAATCGCAATCGTTAAATCTTGACTCAAAGTAGGATTTTGTTGAGGTGCGTAATTCGGAAAAGTTGCCACATAAATTGTGTTCCAATCTGGTTGAATTGCTGCTCCCGAAAGTGAATATTTTATACATCCTGTTAAACTAAAAATAGCAAAAATACTAAGGACGAATAGTTTTATTTTGTTCATATTACAAATGATATTGTTTGATTTTTCGGTACAATGTTCGCTCAGAAATTCCCAATTCGTCAGCCGCCATTTTACGTTTTCCTTTGTGTTTTTCCAACGCCAATTTTATCATTTCCTTTTCATTATCTTGCAACGAAAGAGATTCTGGTTCTTCGATTGGACTTACATCATATACATCGTTCGAATAATCGTATTGCGATTGTTGATAATTTGGTGTAATTGGAGCAGATTTCGTTGGAACCAAATTATATTGACTTGGCACAAAATCTTCTTCTGGTTCGTTTTGATCTTGATAAACGCGCTGAATCAATTCTTGTGTATTGCCATTAAAATCTTCAACATCTTTGTGTTTGATTAAATCTAATGTTAAAGCACGTAAATCGTTCAAATCTTTTTTCATGTCCAATAAAACTTTGAACAATAATTCACGTTCCATAAAATCAGAAGAACTTCCATCTTTCGATTTATTTGTTACCGTCAACATTGTTGAATTATTGGGTAATAATTCCATGATTTTTTCTAACGAAATCACACGGTCTTTTTCCACAACAGAAACTTGTTCAGCAAAATTTCTTAATTGACGCACATTTCCCGGCCAAGGATAATTCGCAATATAATTTTGGGCTTCTGGAGAAAGCTCAATATGCGGCATTCTGTATTTATTTGCAAAATCTGAAGCAAATTTTCGGAACAATAAATTAATATCTTCCTTACGCTCGCGCAAAGCAGGAATATCAATTTGAACTGTATTTAATCGATAATATAAATCTTCACGAAATTTACCTTTTTCAACAGCTTCTAATAATTTTACATTCGTTGCAGCAACAACACGAACATTTGTTTTTTGAAGTTCTGAAGAACCAACTTTCATAAATTCGCCCGACTCCAAAATGCGTAATAAACGCACTTGTGTTGCTAAAGGTAATTCACCAACTTCATCTAAGAAAATTGTTCCGCCATCCGCTACTTCAAAATAACCTTTACGTGTTTGTGTAGCACCTGTAAAAGCGCCTTTTTCGTGTCCAAATAATTCAGAATCTATTGTTCCTTCTGGAATCGCACCACAGTTCACCGCAATATAATTGTTGTGTTTGCGTGCTGATTGATTGTGAATAATTTTCGGAATAAATTCTTTACCAACACCACTTTCTCCGATAACAAGAACAGAAATGTCGGTAGGTGCAACCTGAATCGCCTTTTCTAAAGCACGATTCAAGGCTACATTATTTCCAATGATTCCAAAACGTTGTTTGATAGTTTGTAAAGAATCCATTTTTTAATTTTTTAGGTTTTCGAAATTGAAATTTTCAATCTCATCAGTTTTTTGATTTGAAAAATGATACTGAAATAAGTTCAGCAAGATAAATTGGATAAATTATCCTTCTACCATTTCACCAATCAAAGTTGCCGTTGTACAGCTATTTGCTTTTACGTTTACAAAATCTCCAACTTTAGTTCCTTCCACTTTAGGGAAAACTAAAACTGCATTTTGCGTATTACGCCCATACCAGAAATTTTCGTCACGTTTAGAGTTACCTTCAATCAAAACTTCATGAGTTTTTCCAACATAACTATTCATACGCTCAGCAGAATGTTTTTGTTGCATTTCGATGATTTCTTGTAAACGACGTTTTTTATCTTCTGGTAAAAC
The DNA here is from genome assembly GCF_002440405.1 of Empedobacter sp. UBA6305. Lineage (NCBI taxonomy): Bacteria > Pseudomonadati > Bacteroidota > Flavobacteriia > Flavobacteriales > Weeksellaceae > Empedobacter > Empedobacter sp. UBA6305. Next base: position 43,770 of record NZ_DJTP01000041.1, read on the forward strand.
GTCATCAGGCATTTTTTTGTGCGCTGGTGTTCCAGGACGCTCAGAATAAGCGAACATATAACCGAAATCATATTTTACATATTCCATTAACGATAATGTATCTTGATGTTCTTCTTCTGTTTCTCCACAAAAACCTGCAATCATATCGTGCGATAAAGCACAATCTGGAACGATACGACGAATTTTATCAATTAATTCGAAATATTCTTCACGAGTATGTTGACGATTCATACGCTCTAAAACACTCGTAGAACCTGATTGAACTGGTAAGTGAATGTATTTACAAATGTTTTTGTGTTTCGCCATCATTTGCAATACACCTTCTTCCATATCTTGTGGATTTGAAGTTGAAAAACGTAAACGAATATTAGGAAACTGCGTAGCAACCATGTCTAATAATTGCGCAAAATCTACAGCAGTTGCTTTCTGAATATCAGTTGCATTTTTGAAATCCTTTTTTGGTCCTCCTCCATACCATAAATATGAATCGACATTTTGACCTAAAAGTGTAATTTCTTTATAACCAGATTCTGCTAATTCTTTACACTCATTCAAAATTGAGTGCGGATCACGAGAACGCTCACGGCCACGTGTAAAAGGTACAACACAGAACGTACACATGTTATCACAACCACGAGTAATCGTAACGAAAGCTGTAACGCCATTTCCTCCTAAACGAACAGGAGAAATTTCTGCGTAAGTTTCTTCTTTTGATAATTGTACATTTACCGCATCACGACCATCCTCAACATCATTGATTAAGTTTGGTAAATCGCGGTAAGCATCAGGACCTACAACGATATCAACTAAATGTTCTTCTTCAAGAAATTTATGTTTCAAACGTTCCGCCATACAACCCAAAACACCAATTTTAAGACTTGGATTTTGTTTTTTGATTGCGTTTAAAGTTCCTAAACGTTTACGAACTGTTTGTTCCGCTTTTTCACGAATAGAACAAGTGTTTAAAAGAATTAAATCTGCTTCGTCAACTTTTTGAGTGGTTTGATAACCTTCGTTATTTAGAATAGATGCAACAATTTCACTATCCGAGAAATTCATTTGACATCCGTAACTTTCTAAGAATAATTTCTTTGTTGCATTACGAGTAGGAGCAGTCATCAAAGCCTCTCCTTGTCTTGCTTCATCTATATGTTTTTCTTCTGTATGCATTCTAAAATGGATATTTTATCGTGCAAAAATAATAAATCTATGTGACATATTGGCAGTAAAATTTTCTTTTGCATTTTATTAACATTTTGTAGATTTGAGGAAATCTAAAAAAATATAAAACTATGGATGATAGAATTAGACAAAGAATAGAAGAAATTAAACAACGAGGAGTAAATATAAACGTTGGCGATATTTTTTCAAAATCATGGGAAATTTTTTCAGGAATCGCTTTATATGCAATTCTTGCAATTGTAATAACATTCGCAATTAGTTTCATGATTAATTTCTTCTTAGGATTAATCATTTCAGCACCAACTATGGTTATTAATGATCCATCTGATTTAAATGAAGTGTTTGCAGAAGCATCATCTCCTTTAGCGTGGGTGAGTAATATTGTTAGTATTGTAGTTGCAGCAGCTTTAGCACCGATTACAGTAAGTATTTTGACAATGGCTAAAAAATTTAATAAACATCAAAATCCTGATTTTTCAGATTTGTTTGTTCATTATAAAGATGGAAAATTTGGTGTGATTTTTACAACATATTTAGCTGTTCAATTTTTAGGATTCATAGGTATTTTATTATGTATTGTACCTGGATTTATTTTCTATGTTACATCAATACTAGCAATTCCTTTTGTATTGTTTACAAGTTTTACTACAACGGAAGCTATAAAATCAAGTGTAAGTATTTTATTTAAAAACTTCGGATCAGCATTTGTTTTTTGTTTGGCTTGTTTTGGAGTTGCAATTTTAGGCGTACTTGCTTGTGGAGTTGGATTATTAGTAGCAATGCCTCTAATTTATATTGCTACATATGTTTTATATGAAACAGTTATAGGAACAGAAGACAATGAACAATCAGAAATAGACCAAATAGGAACAGATATTTACAAGGATAATCCTTACATGAAATAGACAAAATTATGAAGCAGTTGAAAATCATTTTTGGCTGCTTCATTTTTTTGTTATTAATTTTGCAGAAATTTTTTAAGAAAACAATATGTCTAAAAATCTCGTTATTGTTGAGTCCCCAGCAAAAGCTAAAACCATTCAAGGTTTTTTAGGTGATGATTTTATCGTGGAATCAAGTTTTGGTCACGTGGTCGATTTACCAAAGAAAGGAATGGGAATCGAAATCGAGAATCATTATAAGCCAATATACGAAGTAACACCTGATAAAAAGGAGGTTGTAAGTAAACTAAAAAAATTGTCTTCGAAAGCCCAAACAATTTGGTTAGCATCCGATGAGGACCGCGAAGGAGAAGCAATTTCTTGGCATTTGTATCATGTTCTTGGATTAGAAAAAAAGGATACAAAGCGTATTGTTTTTAATGAAATTACGAAAAAAGCAATTCAACGTGCGGTAGAAAATCCACGTCAGATTGACGAAAATTTGGTTGATGCGCAACAAGCTCGTCGTGTTTTGGACAGATTAGTTGGTTTCGAAATGTCGCCAATTTTATGGAAAAAAATAAAACCAGGTTTATCTGCAGGACGTGTTCAATCAGTTTCTGTTCGATTAATTGTCGAACGTGAAAAAGAAATTCAAAATTTTGTTCCAGTTTCATCATACAAATTCATTGCAATTTTCGAAACGAATGAAGGAAGAACATTAAAAGCAGTTTTAACAAAAGAATTTTCTACGTTAAAAGAAGCCGAAGATTTCTTAGAAACATGTGTTGGAGCAGATTTTAAAGTAAATGATTTACAAAAGAAACCAGCAAAGCGTACACCTTCAGCACCATTTACAACATCAACTTTGCAACAAGAAGCATCTCGTAAATTAGGTTTTTCAGTTTCAAGAACGATGCGTGTCGCACAACAATTATACGAATCTGGACATATCACATATATGAGAACAGATAGTGTGAATTTGTCTGATGATGCATTAACAGCAGTAAAAGCTGAGATAGAATCTGCTTACGGAAACAAATATGTTGAGATAAGAAAATATAAAAACAAAAATTCATCTGCACAAGAAGCGCACGAAGCGATTCGTCCAACGCATTTCGAAAATCATTCAATAAATGCAGACGATTCTATGCGAAAATTGTACGAATTAATTTGGAAACGTACAGTTGCTTCTCAAATGGCAAATGCAGAATTGGAACGAACTATTATTGATATTGATAACAACAAAAACAACTTTATTTTCCAAGCGAAAGGAGAAGTAATTGTGTTTGATGGTTTCTTAAAAGTATATCAAGAATCGTTTGACGACGAAGATGCTGATGATGATAAAGTATTATTACCAAGTGTAAAAGTAAATGAGCAATTGAAAGCAGATGAAATAAACGGTACTGAACGTTTTTCTCGTCCTTCGGCTCGTTATACAGAAGCATCTTTGGTAAAAAAATTAGAAGAATTAGGAATTGGTCGTCCATCAACTTATGCGCCAACGATTTCTACAATCCAGAATAGAGGCTATGTGGAAGTTGGGGAATTGGATGGTCAAGAACGAAAATATAATACCTTAACGCTAATCGATAATCAAATCAAAAAAGTTCAACAAAAAGAAATTTTTGGAGCTGATCGTCGCAAATTAATGCCAACTGATATCGGAATTGTGGTAAATGATTTCTTGGTTGATTATTTTACGAATGTGATGGATTACGATTTTACAGCGCGTGTCGAAAATAGTTTTGATGATATTGCGGAAGGTAAATTGAATTGGACAAAAATGATTGATGAATTTTATACGAAATTTCATCATGTTGTAGAAGATGTTCAAGAAAATGCTGATCGTGCAACTGGAGAACGCGAATTAGGAATTGATCCTGTATCGGGTAAAAAAGTGCATGCACGTATTGGACGTTTTGGGCCAATGATTCAGATTGGTGAAGCAGAAGATGAAGAAAAACCTCGCTTTGCAAGTCTTCAAAAACATCAATCTATTCATAATATTACCTTAGAAGAGGCAATGAAATTGTTCGAATTACCAAAAACTTTAGGTGAGTATAAAGCGCACGAAGTAGAAGTGAATATTGGACGTTTTGGACCTTATGTGAAATTTGATGATAAATATATTTCGATTCCGAAAGAGGAAGATCCAATGGATTTATCATTTGATCGTGCAGTAGAATTAATCGAAGAAAAATTAAAAGCTGATGCACCGATTGCACAATACGAAGGGTATGATGTAACAAAAGGAAAAGGACGTTTTGGACCATTTATCAAATGGAATGAATGGTTTATTAATGTTCCGAAAAAATACGATTTCGATCATTTATCTCAAGCTGATATTATCGAATTGATTGAAGATAAAAAACGTAAAGAATCTGAACGTGTTGTTCGCGAATGGTCAGAACAGGAAATTCGATTAGAGAAAGCGCGTTGGGGACGTTATAATTTGATTCAAGGAAAAATAAAAGTTGAGTTATCGAAAGAGACGAATCCAGAAGCGTTGACTTTGGCTGAGGTTGAAAAATTAATAGAAGCTGCGAAACCTAAAAAGAAAGCAGTGACTAAAAAAGCGCCTGCAAAAAAGACAACTGCGAAGAAAACGACAACTAAAAAAACAACGACTAAAAAGTAATAATGTACAACGACTTTTTAAAACCCGTTTCTGAAGAATTACAAGATTTTGCTAAATCTTGTAATTCTTTTGCGTTAGGACAAGCTATAAAATTTCGCGAAGATGTTATCGAAAGCGATGAAAAATCGAACGATAAAATTGCGATTATTGGTGTGACAGAATCTCGTTCGAAACAAAAAGATTTGATCGAAGATGTAGATTTTAGCCTTGTTCGTACACAATTGTACGAATTGCAAATGGGAAATTGGTCGATAGATTTGTACGATTTTGGCGATGTTGTTTATTATGATGATAAAGCCGAAACCGAAAAAGTTTTTAGAGAAGTTACCAACGGATTAATTCGTGATGGATATGTTGTTGTTATTTTGGGTGGAAACCCAAGTTTAGGTTATCAACAATATCGTGCTTATGACGAAATTGTTGATAAAGTTTATTACTTAACAATCGATCATAAATTACGATTAGGAAAAGATGAAGCACAAACAACAGAAAATAATTATTTAACAAAAATTATTTCGAATGAGCCTTTCAATTTATTGGATTATACGAATATCGGTTTTCAAACGTATTTTGTTGCTCAAGAAAAATTAGATTTGTTAGATCAGTTAAATTTTGATGCTGTTCGTTTGGGTGTGATTTCTGAAAATGTAAAAGAAATAGAACCTTATTCGAGAGATGCAAATGCGGCTTTGCTTAATTTATCGAGTTTACAAGGTTCGGATTTCTCTTCTTCAAAAAATATGACGCCAAATGGATTTACTTCACGAGAAATTTGTGCGTTAACAAGATATTTAGGTTTCAGCAATAAATTGACTTCACTTTACGTTTGTGATTATATCGAGAATTATAAAAAATTAGATCATCTATTAATTTCGCAGATGATTTGGTATTTTATTGATGGAAAAAATCACCGTCCAGAGATAAAAAGTTTTGACGATACACAATATTTTGAAAAAATTTTTGTTCCTACAGAAGGATACAATTATATTTTTTACCGAAATGTATTAACCAATCAATTGTGGATAGAAGTTGATAACACTGTTGATGGAGAGCGAAAATTTGAAATTATTCCGTGTTCAGAAAAAGATTATGAGCAAGCCTTGAATGGAGAAATACCGAATAGGTGGTGGAAATATTTCAAAAAATTTTATTAAAAAATAAAGAACAATTTTAAAAATCAATTAATAAATTGCCTTAATTTGTAGCCTTATTAATTGAGAACTAAAAGTATAAAACCTGTATAAAAATAAATCTATAACAGAATGAATAGAATTTTGGTAAGTGCATTGTTGCTATCTCTTTCTTTATCATCATGTAAAATGTTGAAGAACAGAGGGAGTAGTGATAGAAATGATGGACAAATAGTTTCGAAAACATCTTCGGCTTGGACGCCAGTTCGTCCAAAAGGAATGGTTCCGATTCCGAGTGGATCGTTTGTTTTAGGACAAACCGATTACGATTTTACAAAAACAAATGATGCTCCAGTAAAAACGGTTACTGTTACAGGTTTCTTTATGGATGATACAGAGATTACAAACTCTGAGTATCAGTATTTTGTAAATTATGTAAAAGATTCTATCGCTCGTACTGCTTTGGCAAACAAGGCAGAAACTTTAGGTTTTGACCCTATGAATCCAAATAATGGAGCAGGAGGTATTGGTGATTATGCATATATTTCTGGTTCACAAGATGGACAAGGGACGCCATATGATGAATATATTAAAAACAGTAATACAGGTCGTGATGGTCAATCTTTAGATGGTAAGAAATTAAATTGGAAACAGCGTTTGGAGTGGGATAAATACAAATATCCAGATGTAGATTATGCTGAGGTTATGGAAGGATTATATTATCCTCCAGAAGAGCGTATGAATGGAGAAAGACGTATTGATACGCGTAAATTAAACTATTCTTATGTGACAGTTGATCAAACTGCTGCAGCAAAAAAACGTGGTACTTTCCGTGTAGATTTTCGTAAAGAATTTAGTTTAAACATTTATCCTGATACAACAGTTTGGGTAAGAGATTTCAACTATTCGTACAATGATCCAATGCACCAAGACTATTTTTGGCATAAAGCTTATGCAAATTATCCTGTTGTAGGTGTTAACTGGAATCAAGCAACAGCTTTTTGTGATTTCCGCACAAGATATCATAACACAGCATTGAATAATAAAAAGAAAAGAGGAAGTCAAGTAAAAGTTATTAGTTACCGTTTACCAACAGAAATTGAGTGGGAATACGCAGCGAAAGGTGGTTTAGAAAATGCACCTTATCCTTGGGGAGGTCCTTATTTAACAGATGATAGAGGTTGTTATCTAGCGAACTTCAAACCAAAACGTGGAGATTATTTAGAAATCAACGATGGCAAGAAAACTGGTTACATGTATACGGCTCCTATAAAAACATTCCGTGCGAATGGATATGGTCTTTATGACATGGCTGGTAACGTAGCTGAATGGACAAGTTCTCCGTATAACAGATCATCTTATACAATGTCTTCATCACTTAATCCGTCAATTACAATGTCTGGAGAAGTAAATAGAAGTGTAAGAGGAGGATCTTGGAAAGATGTTGGATATTTATTAATGACTTCAGCAAGAGATTGGGAACACAAAGATTCTGCAAGAAGTTTCATCGGATTCCGTACAGTTCAATCTTTCCCAGAAGGATCAAAAGTAAATTTTAGAAAAACCAAATAACCTAATTAATAAAACAATTTAATAAAAAGCACTCTTATGGCAGTACAAGCTTCAAAACAAGAACGTCTTACAAATTTTTTGTATAATTTCTTTGCCGCAGTAGTAATTATCGGGGCATTATGTAAAATTACGCACACGAATTTAGGACCAATATCAGCCAATTTAATCTTAACAATCGGATTAGTAGCTGAAGCATTCGTCTTCTTTTATTCAGCATTTTTCGATAAACCTCAAGGAAGCTATGAATGGGAAAAAGCTTATCCAGAATTATTAAATGGAGAACCAGTACAAAGAAAAACTGCTGCTGTTGCAACTGCAGGAAATAATTTAACTGCTGAGTTAGACAAAGTATTAGCAGATGCAAAATTAGATAAAGAAGTTTTCGAAAGATTACGTGGTTCTTTAGATAAATTTGGTTCAGCTGTTAACGAATTAAACACAACAACATCAGCTGTCGCTTCAACAGAACAATATAGCAACGAAATTGCAAAAGCATCAACTAACATCAGCCAATTAAATGCTGTATATGCTGAGCAAATTGTAAATAGCCAAAAACAAGTAGAATTAAATAAACAATTTATCGAAGAAATGCAAAAATCTTCAGGTAGTTCAGAGCAATTCTTGAAAGAAATGCAAGAGCTTTCTGCTAACATTAATGCATTAAACAAAGTATACGGAGGTATGCTTTCTGCAATGAAAAACAACTAATACATTGCTCCGATAAATTAAACTAATTATTCATTAATTCTATAAATTATTATGGCAGGAGGTGGTAGACTAACCGGACGTCAGAAGATGATTAACCTGATGTATCTCGTGTTCATTGCAATGATGGCTTTGAACGTGGATCGTGAGGTGTTGAGATCTTTCGAAACGATAAATACTTCTTTAGAGTCAACAACGACTTTAACGAAAACAAATAACGATACCTTCTATGGTCAAATTGATCTAAAAGCGAAGGATGATCCAACTTATGCAAAAACTCAAGCTGAGGCTGCAGAAGTTAAAAAGCAAACAAATGATTTTGTTGCTTATATCGATGGATTGAAAAAAGAATTAGCTGGTGCTGATTTTATTTCTGGATCAGAAGATACAGATTACAATGCATTGTCTAATACAGAGCCTGTTGTATCTTTATTCTTTAAAGGAAAAGGAGGTGACAAAGGAAATGAGAAAGCACAAGAGTTTACAAACAAAATTGATGGTTTCAGAAATTTCTTAATGACTTTTGCAAAACAAAGTCCTGATGCTAAAAATGCGGAAGCTCGTATCAACGAATTTTTTGGAACAACTCCAAAATCGAAGAAACAAAGTTGGATGCAAGAAAAATTCTATGATCAACCAATGGTTGCTTCTTTAACGAATTTATCGAAAATGCAAATGGATGCTCGTACAGAAGAAGGTAATTTAGTGAGAGCATTATTATCTGGTAAATTAGAAGAAAAAATCGAATTGGATGCTTTCCAAGGTTTATTCTTATCTCCAGGTGTTGTTAAAGTCGGAGATGAAGCTGTTCTTAATGTAGTTTTAGGAGCTTACGATAATTCAATCAAAGGTTCTGTTTCTACAAGTGTTGGTTCTGCTACTGTTGTTGATGGTAAAGCATCTATTAAGCTGAATACATCTGCAGTTGGTATGCATCAATTAACAGGTAACATTACATACGTATCGAATGGAAAAACGAAAACGGTAGCCATAGCACCTTCAACTTATCAAGTTGTTGCACAAACATTAGATAAAAAAGCTGCTGAGATTATTGAAAAAGATCCAACAGGAGGTTCTATTGTTGCAGATAATTTACGTGTAGTTTATCGTGGAGTATCTAATCCAATTTCAGCAACAATTAACGGTGCAAACGGACCTGTTAGTTTAAGTGCTTCTTCTGGAAGTCCTTCTGGAGCGGGAGCTAACAAATGGAATTATACGCCTGGAGGAGGAAACGAAGTGGTGTTTACGGCATCTGCAAGAGCAAGTTCTGGTAAAACATTATCAGTTCGTGAAACATTCCGTATCAAACCAGTTCCACCAGCACGTGGTGTTATTTTAGGAAATACAAGTCCAGCTATTCCAGATAATGGAATTGCAGCGCAAACAATTCGTGTAGATTGGCCAGATTTCTTATTCCCAATTTCAGGTGAAGTAACATCTTTCAATGTTAAAGTTCCTGGTCAGGCAACGGCTCGTGTTTCTGGAAATAAAATGTCAGGAGCAGCTGGAGTTATTTCGAAAGCGAAAAAAGGTGATATTATTGGTGTTTTCGATATTAAATATCGTACAAATTCAGGAGCAACTGGAGAAGCATCATCTATCGCAATTCAAGTACAATAATTTAAAAAGTAAAAATTTAAAATATGAAGTATCTTTTGTTTGGTTTAATGAGTTTTTTCTCAACTCTTACAATGGCGCAAAATGTTCTTAACGCTGTTTCGCCAGAACAGTTAAGAAAAGACCGCGAAAATAAAACAAGAGTTGATGAAGCTGGAGATACAGTAAGTACGGCTCAAGATCCTATGAAATATGGTTTTATCGAAGATAAAGATGTTTTATGGTCGAAAGTTGTATGGGAAGTAATTGATTTGAATGAGCGTCTAAATCAACCTTATTATAGATCTGGTGATGAGTTAGTGCAAAATTCAAAATCATTATATGATGTATTGGTTGACGGAGTTCGTAGCAAAAAGATTAGAGAAGTTTACGACGATGAGTACTTTCAAACTAAAATGAGTTATGAGCAAATTATGGCTCGTAATGAGAAGAAAGATACACAACAGTATTACTACGATATGAAAGCTGCTGGAGAAACTCCTGACGAAGCTGCTATTTTTAATTATAAAATTAAATCTGACGATATCAAAATGGTAAAAACGAAAGGTCTATGGTACATCGACCGTCGTTTAGGAGAATTAAAATATCGTTTGTTAGGTTTAGCAATTATGGGACCTGATGCGCAATCGTTAGGAACTGAGTTTGCTGACGGAGCTTTCGTAGATTTATTCTGGATTTGGTATCCAGATGCTCGTAATGTTTTGGTGAATGCAACGGTATTCAATCCAAGTAATTCAAATTCGGCAATTACATATGATGAGATGTTAAATGCACGTAGATTTAGTTCTATTATTTACAAAGCTCAAACAATGTATGGAACGAAAATGATTGATGATTACATTCCAAATGATGCGAAAGGTCAATTAGAAGAACATCACAAAATTAGAAATTCTATCATTCAGTCAGAAGCTGATATGTGGAATTACTAATCAGAATACAAAACAAAAAATCCAGTCATTTGACTAGATTTTTTGTTATAACTTTAGTTCAAATTAAATAAAAGCCATGAAAAATATTTTATTATTATCATTACTAATAATATCAATTAATAGTTTTGGACAACAAGAAGTTTTAACGAACTCTATTAAAAAAACAACAACAAAATTAGACAAAAGCTCAGATAGAAAAACTTTAAAAGAGTTTGTAGAGAGTATTTACATTAATTCATTAAATACTTTTGAAGGAGAGAAACTATTGATAAACACTGATGAGCTTAGTGTACAAGTAAAAAGAAACTCAGGTAAATTTGAATCGATGAAATTGAAAGATTTGAATGATATTTCTGTAGGTCAATTAAAATCTTTTGAGTATAAAAAAGATAAAACAATCGAAGCTCTTTACGGAAGAAGAGGCGAATTATTTGGAATGGTTATGATAGAATTAAAATAGAAAAAATCCAGTCATCGACTGGATTTTATTGTTTATGTATTTATAAGAATTTAACTTTCTAAAATCTAAAATCTAAAATCTAAAATCTAAAATCTAATTCGCATCTCCTTTTTCAATTCCTTCCTCTATTTTTTCTTCAACTTCTGCCTTTTCTTCATGGTCCAATTTCATTTCTCCCGAATCATCATCACTACGTAAAACAACTTGAATACTGATAGGAAAATGATCTGAGCCAATATTTGGTTCTCGTATCATATCAATTAATCGAAATTGAGAACTCAAAAAATAATGATCCAAAGGCCAACGTAAGAACCAATGATGCGCATGAAAAGTATTGAACATTCCACGACCACGACGAGGATCTAAAAGTTGCGAAGTTTTCAAAAATAAACGTGTTGTTCTGCTCCACGCAACATCATTCAAATCTCCAAAAACAATGCACGCTTTTCTATATTCTTTCGCTTGTTTTCCTATAATCAAAATCTCAGCATCGCGTTCAGCACTTTCTTCATTTTCTTGCGGAACTGGCGGAGTTGGATGTAAACCATACAAACGCACAATTTGATTATTATATTCGATATCAGCAATAATTGAAGGGATTTCTGTGCTGATTAAATAATTAATTTTTTGGTATTTTATAGGTAATTTAGAGTAAAACAATAATCCATAAGTATTTTCTAACGGAACTTCTATTTTGTACTCAAAATCGTTTGTAGCTTCTTTTATTTGTTCCATCCATTCGTTGTTCGTTTCTAATAAAAAAACGATATCAGGATTTCTTTTCTTAATTAATTCAACCAAATTTTGATATTTCGTATTGTCTTGCAAAACATTATAAACAAGTAAATCAAGCGGTTTTTCATTTGGTTTTAATGTTACTTGTTCAATCATTTCTTTACCAAAAGGAGAATAAGGAATAATGACCCAAAGCAAATAAATCGCAGTAAAAATTAAACAAATAAATAAACTTATTGTAATTGAAGTTTTAGGCACAACAATGAATAAAATACAAGTAGCAATTACCAAAACAAATTTCTGAAATCGTGGATAATCAAAAACTCTAACCGTCCAATGTGTATGTTTGATGAAAGGAATAATGACTGAAAGGATAATGAGGCAAGAAATTATGGTATAGAATATTTGCATAAAATGGTTGATTTTAAGAATAAAGATAAGTAAAACCGAAACATTATTTACCTTTGTAAGCAAATTTTAGAAATTGAAAAAAGTAGAATATATCATCGTTGGTCAAGGTGTTGCAGGGAGTTGTATGGCGATGAAATTGTTGAAAGAAAATAAATCTTTTGTGGTAATTGATAATCATTTTCACAAAGCATCGGCAATTGCTGCTGGAATTTTTAATCCTGTTGTGCTAAAACGTTTTTCAATTGTTTGGAATGCGACAAAACAAATTGAAAGATTGCGCGAAGTTTTTGGTGATTTCGAACAATTATTAAACAAAAAATATATCTACAATTTTCCAGTTTTTAGAATTTTTAATGACGAACAAGAGAAAAAAACGTGGTTGAAAAAAGCGACAACTCATCCAGATTTGATTGATTATTTAGCAACAGATACAGAACAACTGAATGATTTTTCTTCAATCAATTCTCCGATTGGTTCTGGCGAAGTTTTGCACACAGGTCGTGTCGATTTGACAAATCTTCTGGCTGATTTTAAAGATTATTTAGTTGAAAATGATTTGTTTCTTGATGAGACTTTTGATTTCAATGAGTTAAAATTAAATGATAATCAAACGAGCTATAAAAATATCGAGGCAACTAAAATAATTTTTGCTGAAGGTTATAATATTTTGAGCAATCCATATTTCAAAAATTTACCTGTAATTGGTGTAAAAGGCGAAGTGTTGAAAATTGAAATTGATGCCAATTTACCCGAAGCAGTTGTGAAAGGAAAAGAATTTTTGATGCCTTTAGAAAATAATCAATATTTTGTAGGCGCAACTTACGATCGCGATTATGTGAATTATAAAAATACTGAGGATGCAAAACAATATTTGGTTGAAGGTGTTCAGAATTTTTTTAAAGATGATTTTGAAGTTGTGGAACAACATGCGTCAATTCGTCCAACGGTTGTCGATCGTCGTCCGATTATTGGAGTGCATCCTACGCATCAACAATTGATTTGTTTGAATGGAATGGGAACGCGCGGAACAATGTTGGCCCCTGTGATGGTGGATGATTTGTACGATTTTTTAGAAAATAATCAACCTATTGATAAAGAAGCGAATATTGCACGTTTCTATGATCGATTTTAAACCTATTTTGAATGAAAAATTTTGACATAAAAATATTTGCAATTCAACTTGTAGCAAGCGTTTTGTTATTTTTAGGAATTCAACAATTTTACGTTTTGGTTGAATTAGATTTGATTGAATTAATTCATTCAATGGGAAAAGATAATTTTGCCTTTTTGGTTAGAAAAAGTGACGAATTCGGAATCAGCGAAAAACTGAAACATTTAGCTACAATGAAAACAATTTTGAGTTTTGTAGGTATTGTTTTGGCATATATTTTATGTTCAGTTATCAACCATAAACGCAATTACGATTGGAAAATGTCTGTAATTATAGTAGTGTTGTGTTTTTTAGTTTTTCAATTCAGATTAATCAATCTTCCAATTAATTTTATTGCAACCAAAAATCTCGCATTGGCTTATTTTGTTCCAGCAACTTTTTCGATTTTAATCAGTTTTGTATTGTATTTTTTGAGTTATCGTTTAAAACCTTAAAAAAAATCAATGCAAAATTCTACAATTAGCATTAATATTTTTAGCTTCTTTTATAAAAGTTAAAGCTAATTGTTCATCGTTAACATCAATTGTTATTGAATGTCCATCTAATAATTTGTCAACATTACTTTTAGCAACTTTTAATGATATTTTTAGTAAGTCAATTTGTAGATGTGTTAAAGTGACTTTTTGAAATCCTTCATTCCAGCCATCAAATATTATCTTCATAAGTGATTTTAAATATTGTTAAAAATAGAAATGAATACTTGTTTTAAGTTCTAATGCTTTATGAAATATATTAATAATATTTTCGCATTCAGGATATGTTTTCTTCAATTGATTATAAGTGTTTTCAATTAAAACTAAATTATTAATTTTTTCGTCTTCATAATCGTCAATTATTGAATTACAAGTTTGATTAATTAAATCAAAAACACCTTTCTTCCATAAAATATTAAATTCTGATTCATTTAACCTAATTTCGATTAATTCGTTTGGAGAAGCTGTATCATAATCTAATTTTAATTCAGCTTCTTTATTAATAGGAACAATAATAATTTTACTCATAATCATTAATTGAAAGGTGATTGTTATTTTTAAAACACTTTCACAATATACTACTTATAGTTTTGAGATAAGTTTTCATCTAACAAAAAACATTGTATTTTTGCAAAATGTTATTAGTACAAAATTTAGGAGTTTATTTTGCGGGTAGATATTTATTCGAAAACGTTTCGTTCCGCATCAACAAAGGAAACCGTGTTGGTTTGGTAGGGAAAAATGGAGCAGGAAAATCTACTTTGCTTAAAATTTTAGCCAAAAGTCAGCAATCTTCAGAAGGTGAAGTTGTTTACGAAGGCGACGTTACAATCGGATATTTATCGCAAGATATTGATTTTGTACAAGGAAGAACTGTTTGGCAAGAAGCGGATTCTGCTTTTGAGCAATTGGTTGAAATTCAGGAACGTATTGATTTTGTAAACAAAGAATTAGCTGAAAGAACAGATTACGAATCTGATGAATACGGAAAATTAATTGAAGATATTTCGCATTTAACGGAACGTTTCGGACTTTTAGGTGGTTACACAAAAGATGCTGAAATCGAGCAAATTTTAATTGGTTTAGGATTCAAAAATTCAGATTTTCATCGCCCAACAGAAGAATTTTCTGGAGGTTGGAGAATGCGAATTGAATTGGCAAAACTATTGTTGCAAAAACATGATGTAATGCTTTTAGATGAGCCTACCAACCATTTGGATATCGATTCGATTGTTTGGTTAGAAGATTTCTTGAAAGATTATCCTGGAGCTGTTGTGTTGGTTTCGCACGACCGTCAATTTTTGGATAACGTAACTAATCGTACAATCGAAATTGCAAATCGCCACATTTCTGATTTTAAAGCGAATTATACGCGTTATTTAGAATTGCGTGAAGATCGTCGCGAAAAATTAGAGCAAGCACAGAAGAATCAAGAGCAAATGATTAAGCACACGGAAGATTTAATTTCAAAATTCCGTGCAAAAGCTAATAAAGCTTCGATGGCGCAATCATTAATCAAAAAATTAGATAAAATAGAACGCATCGAAATTGAAAATGATGATGTAACGAAAATGAATATCCGTTTTGTGGATGCTGTTCAGCCAGGTAAAATTATTTTCGAGTTAGATGATGTAGGTGTTGCTTTTGGTGATCATCAAGTTTTTGATCATGTTTCTTTTTATGTTAATCGAGGAGAAAAAGTAGCTTTTGTTGGTCAAAATGGTCAAGGAAAAACGACTTTATCACGTGCGATTATCAACGAACAAGAGCATTCAGGTAAAATAAAACATGGACATAATGTAGAAATCGGATATTTTGCCCAAAATCAAGCACATGTTTTGAATGATAAATTAACGGTTTTAGAAGAAGCAGAAAATTCTGCAACAGAAGAAACACGTAAACATGTTCGCGATTATTTAGGTGCATTTATGTTTGGTGGTGATGCTGTTGAGAAAAAAGTTTCGGTTCTTTCGGGAGGTGAGCGAAATCGTTTGGCGTTGTGTAAATTATTGTTACGTCCATTCAATGTATTAATCATGGATGAGCCAACGAACCACTTGGATATTGTATCAAAAGAATTGTTGAAAAAAGCTTTACAAAAATATTCTGGAACTTTGATTTTAGTATCTCATGACCGTGAATTTTTAGAAGGTTTAGTAGATAAAGTGTTCGATTTCCGTAATGGTCAAGTGAAAGAATATCTTTCTGGAATTGATGATTATTTGGCGCAAATAAAAGCGGGAAGTTTCCGTGAAGTGGAGAAAGGAAATAGTTTGGCTGCACGAAAAGAAGAGAAACCGATTGAGGTTAAAATAGAACAAGCGAAAAGAGTTTTATCTTTTGAGGAAGAGAAAGAGCAAAAACGTCTTAAAAATAGATTGTCAAGAATAGAAACGGAGATTTCTGATTTAGAGACGAAGATTGCCGATTTAGAAAATAAGTTGCATGCAGGTTCGCAAACGCAACAAGAATTAGATAAATACTCGAATCTGAAAAATGATTTAGACAAAAAAATGTTAGAGTGGGAGGAGGTTTCTGAACAAATTATCTAATGATAGAAATAGAAAAAAAAGTGCTACAAACTGTAGCACTTTTTTTGTACATTATATTTTTAGAATAACACAAAATGCATAAACAATCTTTTGCTGCAATTATATCAGAACAACCAAAAACATTAATTCTTGGCTCTTTACCTGGTGATTTATCGTTAGAAATCAATCAATATTATGGGCATCCACGTAATCGATTTTGGAAAATGATGTTTGAGATTTTTGAGACAGAATTTTCAGAAGATTATGAAATAAGAAAACAACTTATTTTACAAAATAAGTTAGCGCTTTGGGATGTTGCACATTCTGCAGAACGAAAAGGAAGCATGGATGTGGATATGAAAAATGTTTCGCCAAATCAGATTGATGAATTGTTGAATGAATATCCTACAATCGAGAAAATAATTTTCAATGGAAAGAAAGCAGAGCAATTATTTTGGAAATATTTTGATAAAAAAACATCCATAGAGTATATTTCTTTGCCAAGTACAAGTCCAGCAAATGCTCAATTTTCTTACGAACGATTGCTTGAAATCTGGAAAAATGCAATTATTTAAGATGAATTTTTAATGTTCAAAATAATTTAATCAAAAAAAAGTAAAATTATTTTAGTACTTAAAAATATTATGATGAGAAACTTAGCTTTTAATGTAAAATAATTATGAAAAAAATGTTTCCTAAAAGTTTTGTAATTAAAAAAGCTGTTCTATATTTGCACTCACAATCGCGGGAATAGCTCAATTGGTAGAGCGTCAGCCTTCCAAGCTGAATGTTGCGGGTTCGAGTCCCGTTTCCCGCTCTAACTTCTTTCTTAGAAGTGGATGCCTTGGTGGTGGAATTGGTAGACACGCAGGACTTAAAATCCTGTGTCCATTAGGACGTGCGGGTTCAAGTCCCGCCTGAGGTACAACAAAGCTCAAGAATTTATTTTCTTGAGCTTTTTTTGTTATATATTTTTTTCATAAAATAGATTTAAAAAAAACCACCTAAACAACTTTAGATGGTTTTTAAAATTATAAGTTGTAATAAATTACTTATTCATTGAGATTAAAAACTCTTCGTTAGAGCGTGTATGTTTGATACGATCGTGTAAGAATTCCATCGCTTCTACAGGATTCATATCCGATAAATGGTTGCGAAGAACCCACATTAATTGTTGTGTTTTGTCGTCTAATAACAAATCGTCTTTACGCGTAGAAGAACTTACTAAGTCAATTGCAGGGAAAATACGTTTGTTCGAAATCTTACGATCCAATTGTAACTCCATATTACCTGTTCCTTTAAATTCTTCGAAAATAACTTCATCCATTTTAGAACCTGTATCAATCAATGCAGTTGCAATAATTGTTAAAGAACCTCCATTTTCGATGTTACGAGCAGCTCCAAAGAAACGTTTTGGTTTGTGTAATGCATTTGCATCAACACCACCCGATAACACTTTACCAGAAGCTGGCGAAACTGTATTGTAAGCACGAGCCAAACGCGTAATAGAATCTAAAAGAATCACAACATCGTGTCCACATTCTACCATACGTTTTGCCTTCTCTAAAACGATATTTGCAACTTTTACATGGCGATTTGCTTCCTCATCAAACGTAGATGCAATAACCTCTCCGTTTACCGAACGTTTCATATCTGTTACCTCTTCCGGACGCTCATCGATTAATAAAACAATCAAATAAACTTCTGGATGATTTTGCGCAATTCCATTCGCAATATCTTTCAATAACGTTGTTTTACCCGTTTTTGGTGGCGCCACAATCATCCCACGTTGACCTTTACCTATTGGTGTAAATAAGTCAATTACGCGATTTGATAAAGATTTAGAATTACTTAAATTGAATTTCTCGTTAGGGAAAAGTGGAGTTAAATGCTCAAAAGCGATACGATCACGTACATAATCTGGCGTACGACCGTTGATTTCTTTAATTTTGATTAAAGGAAAATATTTTTCACCTTCTTTTGGAGGACGAACCTCTCCTGTAATTGTATCTCCCGTTTTTAATCCAAATAATCTAATTTGAGATTGAGAAACATACACATCATCAGGCGAAGACAAATAATTAAAATCAGAAGAACGTAAAAAACCATAATTATTATCTGGTAAAATCTCTAAAACACCTTCAGTTTCAATAATTCCGTCAAATTCATAATTCGCAGCGCGATATTTATTTTTTTGATTTTGATTATTGTGGTGATTATTTTGTTGAGATTGATCGTTTTGATTACGATTATCAGATTGATTATTTTTCTTCTGATTATTTTGATTATTCTTTTTCAGATCTTGGCTTTTGTTCGCTCGTTCCTGAAATTTATTAACGCGAGGATTATTTTCTTCCTTTTTTTCTGTTTCGGTAGAAGTATTTTCAACTTTTTCAGTTTTTACTTCTTCTGCAACAGCCTCTTTTTGTTGAACTTCTCCTTCCGAATTTTGAACTCGTTTGCGTTTCGGTTTCTTATCTTCTGTAGGTAGATTTTCAGCTTTATCTTTTTTAGCAGGTTTTGTTTCAGCTTTTTCTTCAACCTTTGGTTGGCTGTTGATAAAACCTAAAACTGCGTCTAACAATTCGCCTTTTTTTAATTTCTTATACCCATCGATTTTCAGTTGCTCTGCAACTTGTTGTAAATCTGGTAATTTGAATGATTTTAATTCTTCTATATCAAACATAATCCTATAATGAAGGTATTAATGTGTTTATATTTTTTTTATTCAATAAAGTAATTGGGAATCATAACAATAGAATTGTTATAAAGCGTATAAATTTGAGATTTATTAATGCAATAGTACGAATAATTATAAAAACTCAAAAAGTTTTTTTACATTTGTATTCGAAATTTAAGAAATGATTCAAAGAAAGCAAAGTATATATTTATTCTTAAGTGGAATAATTTCGAGTATATTCGCCATGAATTTTGATAAGCTGTTTGATATTCCATTAAATTGGTTACAAAATCCGGAGAAAGGAGATTACATTTTTTCGTTAGCCTTTTTCTCATCAGCTTTAATTTCATTTTTAACCATTATGTTTTTCAAAAAACGTAAGTTACAGATTAGCTTAGGATGGTTAAACATTATTTTGAATGTTTTATTAATTGGTTCTTTTGTATATTGTCTATTAACATTACCTGGAGAAGGAAATTCTGAGAAAGGTATTTGGGCATTAGTTCCTTTAGCTTCGATTGTGCTTCTGTCAATTGCCAATCGTTTGATTAAGAAGGATGATGATCTTGTAAAATCAGTAGACCGTTTCAGATAGACCAAAAACTTTTTATATTATGAGTGTCTAAAAGCAGTTTCAAGCAATTGAAACTGCTTTTTTCGTTTAAATAAGTTTATTCGAATGTTAAATAAAAATTAATTTTACACTGATGTTTTGAAAATCTAAACTAAAATAAAGGGGTATTGAATTTATTTGTAATGAAATTATAATTTAACCCCTAAAAAAATAGGGGTGTTTTTATTTTATGTTTAATTTTTATTTATTTTTGCATCATAAAACAACACAAAGTAATTTTCTTATGACATCATTTCGTTTTGAAGCACTAAAAGCCGCAAGCAATCGCAAACCGGTAGCTGTTCCTGAATTAGGGAAAAAATCAGAAATTTTTGGAAGCAATGTTTTCAATGACAAAGCAATGCGTCAACATTTAACTTCAGAAGCTTATAAAGCCGTTCGTTCTGCAATGGATTATGGTACTAAAATCGACCGTAAAATGGCAGATTTTGTTGCTTTAGGAATGAAAGAATGGGCGATGAGCAAAGGTGTAACACATTATACACACTGGTTTCAGCCATTAACAGGAACAACAGCAGAAAAACATGATGCTTTTTTCGAAACTTCATTTGATGGAGCAGATCCTGTAGAAAAATTTAGTGGATCATTATTAGTTCAACAAGAGCCAGATGCATCTTCTTTTCCAAATGGAGGAATTCGTAATACATTCGAAGCACGTGGATATACAGCTTGGGATCCAACCTCACCAGCATTTATTTTTGGAACAACTTTATGCATTCCGACAGTATTTGTTTCGTACACAGGAGAAGCTCTAGATAATAAAACACCTTTGTTAAGAGCGCTTTTATCAATTGATGAAGCAGCTACAGAAGTAGCGAAGTTCTTCGATAAAAATGTGAAGAAAGTAACTCCGACTTTAGGTTGGGAACAAGAATATTTTTTAATTGATGATGCTTTAGCGGCTTCTCGTCCAGATATTTTACAAACTGGTAGAACGTTGTTAGGACATGTTTCTGCAAAAGGTCAACAATTAGAAGATCATTATTTTGGTTCGATTCCTACGCGTGTTTTAAATTATATGCGCGATTTAGAAAACGAATGTATGTTGTTGGGAATTCCTGTAAAAACTCGTCACAACGAAGTAGCACCTAATCAATTTGAGTTAGCGCCAATTTTCGAGGAAACGAATTTAGCAGTTGACCACAACTCATTGTTAATGGATGTGATGCAAAAAGTTGGTGAGCGTCATCATTTTAAAGTATTATTCCACGAAAAACCATTCAAAGGAGTTAACGGATCTGGAAAACACAATAACTGGTCGTTAGCAACAGATACTGGAGTTAATTTATTAGCGCCAGGAAAAACACCAAACAGCAATTTACAGTTTTTAACGTTCTTTATTAATACCATCAAAGCAGTTTCAATTTATGAGGAATTGTTACGTGCTTCTATCGCTTCTGCTTCTAATGACCACCGTTTAGGAGCGAATGAAGCGCCACCAGCAATTATTTCGATCTTTATTGGTCAACAATTGACAAAAGTATTGGAAGAATTAGAAGGTGTTTCGACAGGGAAATTATCTCCTGAAGAAAAAACTGATTTAAAATTAAACGTTGTTGGAAAAATTCCAGATGTTTTATTAGACAATACAGATAGAAACAGAACTTCTCCATTTGCTTTTACAGGAAATAAATTCGAGTTCCGTGCTGTAGGATCGACTGCAAACTGTGCAAATGCAATGACAACGTTGAATGCAATTGTAGCAAAACAATTGATCGATTTCAAAAAAGAAGTTGATGCGTTGATTGAAACAGGTTTGAAAAAAGATGAAGCAATTTTCAATGTTTTACGTGAATATATTAAAGAAACAAAGAATATATTATTCGAAGGTGACGGATACAGCAAAGAATGGGAAGAAGAAGCGGCTCGTAGAGGATTGTCAAATCACAAAACAACTCCATCTGCTTTAAAAGCAAAAGTTTCTCAAAAATCATTGGATTTATTCTCGGAACTTAATGTAATGAACAACACAGAAGTTGAAGCGCGTTACGAAATCGAATTAGAAGATTACATCAAGAAAATTCAGATTGAAGGTCGTGTTTTAGGTGATATTGTGAGAAATCATATTATTCCGACAGCTTTCAAATATCAAAACATATTGATCAAAAACATTAAAGGATTCAAAGATATTTTTGGAGATGATTATGAAGAATATGCAGGCGAGCAATTAATTATTTTGAAGAAAATTTCGATGCATGTAAACGAATTAAACGCAAAATTGCACTTAATGATGGATGCACGTAAAGAAGCAAATGTGGTTGAATCTTTAGAAGAAAGAGCACATGCTTATTGTAACAAAGTAAAACCATATTATGATGAAATTCGTTACCATGCTGATAAGTTAGAATTAATGGTCGATAACGAATTCTGGGTTTTAACAAAATACAGAGAATTATTATTTACGAGATAATATTTTTAACAATAAATTACAAAACCGATGAGAAATCATCGGTTTTTTTTATTCAAATTTTCTGAATCCCTTGAGTTATTGTATCTTTGCAATCCAATAAAAGTATATGGCAGATTTAGGTCTATTAGATAAATTAAGAGCAATCAAACAACGTTTCGATGAGGTGGCAGATTTAATCATCCAACCAGATATCGTAACAGATCAAACTCGTTATGCGAAATTAAACAAAGAATATTCTGATTTGAAAGACTTTGTTGAAATGCAAAAACAATACGAAAACTTAATCAATGTAATTGAGGAAGCAGACGAAATTATTCAAGATGGTTCTGATGCTGAAATGGTTGAGTTAGCTAAAATAGAAAAAGACGAAGCAATCAATGCGATTCCACCTTTAGAGGAAGAAATCAAAATGATGTTGATTCCAAAAGATCCAGAAGATGAGAAAAACATCATTGTCGAGTTACGTTCTGGAACAGGAGGAGATGAGGCAGCGATTTTCGTAGAAGATATTTACCGTATGTATTCGATGTATTTCAAAGAAAAAGGATGGAAACACGAAGTATTAAATACTTCTGAAGCATCTGGAAAAGGATATAAAGAGTTGGTAATGCAAGTAGAAGGAAATGCAGTGTACGGAACAATGAAATACGAATCAGGTGTTCACCGTGTACAACGTGTTCCTGAAACAGAATCGCAAGGACGTGTGCATACATCGGCGATTACGGTTGCGGTTTTACCAGAAGCAGAGGAGGTTGATGTAGTGATTAATCCAGCAGATTTGGAGTATCAAACAGCTCGTTCATCTGGTGCGGGAGGACAAAATGTAAATAAAGTTGAAACGAAAGTTCAATTAACGCACAAACCTTCTGGAATTGTAATTGTTTGTCAAGAAGCTCGTTCTCAACACAAGAACCGTGAAAAAGCGTTGCAATTATTACGTACAAAATTGTATGAAATCGAGTTCGAGAAAAAACATTCAGAACGTTCTGCTCAACGTAAATCGTTAGTTTCGACTGGTGACCGTTCGGCTAAAATTCGTACATACAACTATCCGCAAGGACGTGTAACAGATCACCGTATCAACAAATCAATTTATAATTTAGATAACTTTATGAATGGAGATATCCAAGAAATGATTGATGCATTGAAAATGGCAGAAAATGCAGAAAAATTAAAAGGTTCGGAAGAAGATTTCTAACATCAATTCTAAATCTTAGATCATACAAAACACTTCAAGAAATTGAGGTGTTTTTTTATATATTTATAGTATTAAGAATAAAACGAAGGATGAAAACAAGAGTTAAAATTTGTTGTATTAGTAGCAAAGAAGAAGCGCAACAAACGATAAAATGTGGAGCGAATGGATTGGGTTTGGTGGGTAATATGCCAAGCGGCCCTGGAGTAATTGGTGATGATTTAATCAACGATATTGCTCAAATTGTTCCACCAGCTGTTTCGTCTTTTTTATTAACAAGTGAAACAACTGCCGAAGCAATTATTTAACATTATAAAAAAGTTTATACGAATACAATTCAGTTAGTTGATGAGCTGAAAAACGAAGAATATCAAATTTTGAGAAACGAATTACCTTGGGTAAAATTGGTACAAGTGATTCATGTAATTGATGAAAATTCGGTAACTGAAGCGATAGAGAAATCTCAGTTTGTAGACGCTATTTTATTAGATAGCGGAAATCCTAACTTACAAGTAAAAGAACTGGGAGGGACAGGGCGCACGCACAATTGGGCGATTAGCAAAAAAATTAGAGAAGAAATTAACATTCCTCTATTTTTGGCTGGCGGTCTTCATCCTGATAATATTCGTGAAGCGATTGATATTGTTCAGCCTTTTGGCGTAGATATTTGTAGCGGTGTAAGAACTGACGGAAAATTAGACGAAAAGAAATTAGACGCTTTTTTTAGAGCGGTTAATGGTTAGAAAAATAAAATCCTTGTCAAAGTTTTGAATCTTGACAAGGTTTTTTAGTTTGTGTTCTATGACTGTGTAATATAGTTTTGTCATACAGACAAGACGAAAGCTTAGTTATTAGTTGAACCTTACCTGAGTCCTTGGTTTATTATAAACAGGTATGTTTATCCTTACCTGAGTCCTTGGTTGATTATAAACAAGGGTGTTTTACCTTACCCGAGTCCTTGGTTGATTATAAACAGGTCTGTTTTACCTTTCCTGAGTTCTCGGTTTATTAGAAATAGGTCTGTTTTACCTTACCTGAGTCCTCGGTTTATTACAAACAGGTCTGTTTTACCTTACCCGAGCCCTCAGTTGATTACAAACAGATCTGTTTTACTTATTTAGTTATTAAAACTATTGTTTGATAATAATATATTGATTAAGTTTATAAGATTCTAATATTAAATGAATTATAACCTAAAATAAATTATTATGAAAATTACATTAACTTCATTATCGACAAAAAATCTAGCGACATTAGCGCAGCGAACTATCAACTCTTCTCAAGCCGGAAATTACACCATTGTAGAGAACCACCCTTTGTTGCTGTCGCTTATTGCGAGTTATCAAAACTACGACACGGTATACACAAAGTTGACCTACAGCGGAAAAGGAAAAGAGGTGGCGATAGCGGATAAAGAGAGAGATGTTGCATTTAGTAACATGAAGGCTTTCTTGAATGGTTATCGTAAATTGACTTCTGTCGCGAACTATCAAGATGCGGAAGCTTTGTACAAAGTTTTCCAAATGTTTGGACTGGATTTAGACAGATTGAGTTATTCTGCCGAAACAGCTCAATTGAAGAAGCTTATCGAAGAATTAGAAAAGCCAGATAATACATTGCGTATTATTAACTTATCGCTTGTATCAGCTTTTGATGATTTGAAAACAAAACATACCGATTTTGAGATATTATTTGCGCAACAAGCAGAGGCTAATGCAGATCTTCGTCAAATATCGAGTGCGTCATCTTCTCGAAAAGAATTGGAACAAGTACTGCGATCTTACCTCAATCTAATTACAGCAATGAAAGATGTACCGGATTGGTCTAATTTGTACCACGATTTGAATGAGATTGTGAAAGCAGCAAGAAATAGTGTGTTGCCTGCAAGTTGAACAAGTAAACAAACGAGCCGAAATTGTAAAAATACTAAACGTTAATTATTGAATAATAAAACCTCCACCCAAATTGCTTGGGTGGAGGTTTTTTTGAGATGATTTTTCGAAATATTTAATTAGATTTATAAATAATTAACTACATAATAATGACTAAACTATTAACACTAATTATCTTATTTGTTTTTACAAACTTATTTGCTCAAAAACAATTTACTATTTCTGGAAAACTTGATGGATTTGATGAAAATGCATTGGTCAAAATAAGTATTAATAATGCTCCTATTGATAGTGTCGTATTAGTTAAAGGGGGTTATAAATTAGAAGGAAAATTAAAAGAGGTTCCATCTTCGGTTTATATTACAGTCAAAAATGGAAAAGATTATCATTCTGCACTTCTTTTTATTGGTAATGAAAAAATTACACTAAATGCCACAAAAAAAGATTTTCCTTATGATGTAAAAACTTCTGGATCTGAGTATGACGAGATGAGGTATAAATATGCTCAGTTTGATAAAGATTATACGATAAAACGACGAGAATTTTTAACTGATATGATGTCGCTTCGTGAACAAAATAAATGGAATGATAGTTTACAAAAAGCATACTGGGGTAAAGTAGAACCTTATGGTAAAATAACTGCATTAGATAATGAATTTGCAAAGAATAGTCTTCAATTTTATCAAGATAATATAAATTCATACTATACACTTTCATTAGTTAATTCATACAAGACAGAATTGTCAAAAGAAGTTTTAATTGATTTGATGAATAAGTTAGAATCTAAATATAAAAAATCAGCCTATTACAAATCTATCATGACAGATATTAATACAGAAAAGTTAAATATTGGCGACAGTTATATAGATTTTATGGCGTATAATCAATCAAATAAAAAAGTTAATTTTTCAGATTATTTCAAAGGAAAATATGTGTTATTAGATTTTACAACTTTTTATTGTGGATTCTCTTTAGAATCTATTCCTGTTTTAGATCAAATAAAGACTAATAATCTTGATAAGTTAGAAATTGTAAGTTTCTATGTAGATAAAGAAGAAATTGGTTATAAAAACTTTCTTTTAAAACATGCAGAAGATTGGATTTCGCTTTGGGATAAAGAAGGTAGAACAGGAGGTACTTATACAAAATACAAGATTATCGGTACACCAACTTTTTATCTTTTTAATCCAGAAGGAAAACTTATTCTAGCAGATTTTGGATTAGATGAAAAGAAAATTACAGAATCAATCAAATAAAAAAAATCCATCCCAATAAATTGAGATAGATTTTACATTTATAAAAAACTGAAAATTAAAATAATTATTCTTTTTTAATGTCCTGCACTGATTACTTTACCTGCTCCTTTTTTGATAAAGAACAGAATAAATGGAATACAGATTAGGAAAACTACACCCAAATACAAGAAAACATCCATATAAGTTAACACAGTTGCTTGTTTGGTAACTTGTAAATCGAGTAGGTTATAGGCTTTATTTAATGCTTCATTTGGGGCAAAACCTTTACTAATGAAGCTCATTTGTAAATTCTGAATATGTTTTTGTACATCAAAATCGGATGTATCAAGATGCGAAACTAAATTTGTTCGGTGTCCAACTGTCCAACGAGAAATAAATGTTGTAATAATCGCGATACCAAAAGATCCTCCTAACTGACGCATCATTCCTGTAAAGGCAGCTCCTTCACCAATTTGTTGCCCTCTCAAACTTGAAAGTGAAAGTGTGGTAACAGGTACAAATAATAATCCCAATCCAACTCCACGAACAATTAATGGCCAAAAGAAATGCTCGGAACCTGTGTCTGGTGTTAAGATTTTGTATGACCAAAAACTGTAACAGAAAAAGATAAAGAATCCTCCTGCAACCATGTATTTTGGTGGTACACCTTTTTGTAACATTGTTGCGATGATTGGCATCATGAAAGCAGTCATCAACGATGAAGGAATTAATAATAAACCTGCATCAGTTGCAGTCCATCCTAAGATTGATTGTGTATAAATTGGAATAATGAATGTCGATCCATATAATCCAAATCCTAAGATGAAGGATAAAATAGTACCAACTGCTAAGTTGCTATCTTTCAGTACACGTAAATTTACAATTGGATGTTTGAAAACTAATTCTCGCCAAACAAATAAAATGAATCCGAAGAAACTTGCGATACTCAAGGTTACAATTGTCGAATCTGAGAACCAGTCGTCTTGTTGTCCGTGTTCTAATACGTATTGTAACGATCCAACTGCAATGGCTAACAAAATAATTCCCAAGAAATCGACTTGACTTAGTTTTGATTTCTCTGCATATTTTGGGCTACGAACAAATGATATCGTTAACAATACGGCAATAATCCCGATCGGAATATTGATGTAAAATATATATGGCCAAGACCAATTATCAATAATATAACCTCCTAAAGGCGGACCAAGCGTAGGACCAACAATAACTCCCATTCCATAAATTGCCTGCGCTAAACCACGCTTTTCGGGTGGATAACTTTCGGTAATGATGGTTTGCGAAGTTACCAACAGTGCTCCACCACCAAGTCCTTGAATAAATCGGAACAAGATAATTTCCCACAACGTTGTTGCATTTCCACAAAGAAATGAGGCAACTGTAAAAATGATAATCGAAGCCGCAAAATAATTGCGTCGTCCAAATTGTTGCGACAACCAGCTGGTCATCGGTACTACAATTACATTGGCAATTGCGTAAGCGGTAACCACCCACGCAATATCAGTTAAAGAGATACCCAAACTACCTTTCATGTCATTCATCGCAACGTTAACAATTGTTGTGTCAACAATCTCTAACAATGCACACATGATGGCGGTAATGGTGATGATTACACGTCTTGCACCATATTCAACTAAATTATTTTCTTCCATAATTTTTCTGAATAGGTGTTATTACTTTGCAGAAGTATTCGATTTTAAAAGAATATCAGCTTCCACGTTCATACCTGGACGAATCATTTTCAACATTTCGTCTTTTTGATCGATAAATTCGATTTTAATAGGAAGACGTTGAACTGTTTTTACGAAGTTACCAGACGCATTATCTGGAGGTAATAACGCAAATTTAGCACCAGTTGCAGGAGATAAAGACGTTACTTTCGCTTTGAATTCGTGGTTTGGATATGCATCTACTTTGATGATGGCTTCTTGTCCAACTCTAATTTTTTCTAATTGAGTTTCTTTGTAATTTGCCACAACCCAAATATTATTTGTAGTCACAATATTAAACAAAGATTGACCAGCTTGAACCAATTGTCCTGGTTGTAAATTAATTTTAGAAACTTGTCCATCTTCAGCTGCAATTACATACGTATAAGACAAATATAATTTTGCATTATCGATGTTTGTTTTGCTTTGACCTATTGCTGCTTCCGCTACTTTTATTTGTGCTTTTGAAGCATCAGCTTGCGCTTTCGAAGTGTTCACTTGTTTTGCTGTAGCTTGCGCTTGTTTTGCTGTAGAAGCTAATTGAGCACGAGAAACACCTAATTGTTCTTGTACAATTCGCAATTGCTTTTCAGCTGTTTCTTTTGCTGCTAAAGCTTGCTCGTATTGTTGTTTTGTGATCGATTGATTTTGGTATAATTTATTGTAACGATCAAAATCATTTTTCGTTCTCCAAACTTGTACTTTTGCTGCTTCTACATTTGCTTGAGCTGTATTAACACTTGCTTGAGCTGTTTCGATTGTTGTATTTGCTGCAACTGCACCAGCTTCTGTCACTCCAATAGCTGCACCAGCTTGAGAAACACCTGCGTGAGCAACTCCTAATTGACCTTCTGCTTGTAATAAAGCATCTTGCGATTGTTGCAATTTCAAGGCAAATTCAGATCCGTCCAAAACAACTAATGTATCACCTTTGTGAACCATTTGGTTATCTTCTACTAAAATCTTCTGAATGTATCCTGAAACTTTAGGTATAACAGGTGTTATTTTTGATTCAATTTGTGCATCATCAGTAATTTCGTGCGCTTGTCCGTGTAAATATTTATAAACTCCATATCCACCTCCAAGGATGATTAATGCTCCTAAAACGATGATAAATTTTGAATTTATTTTTTTCTTTTCTTGATTATTTTCTTCCATATCGAGAGGTGTTATTGTACGTTTTCTAATAAAATTCCTGTAGTATAGTAATATTCGTAGATCGCTAATTGTTCGTCAGCATCTCCGACAACTTGATTGATTTTTGCTTGCAATTGTTGTACATCTGCTTCTAATAAATCGTCTGTATCAGCCAATCCGTTGTCATTTTTATCTTTTACAATTCTGTAGTTTTCGTTCGCTTGTTCTACAGCTTCTTTGTAAACATTATTTTTCTTTTTTGCTAAATCATACTTTTGAAAAGCTTCGTTCATTTCAACTTTAGCTTTATCAATTGTCGTTTCTTTTTGCATCTCATTTTCTAATTTCTGAGCTTTTGCAATTTCAACTTCTGCTTTATTTTTATACAAAGAAGATAAATCATATTTCAATCCAACACCAACATTTGTTGCATTTGTAACCGAAGCAACTTTATCAATATCCATCGCAATATATCCAGCTGAAACCGCTAATTGAGGGTAATAAGCTGCTTTCGCAATTTTGATTTGACTATCAGCAATCTGATTTTTTACATCATATGATTTAACATCTGTACGATTGACGTAATCTTGAGAATTTTGATTGATGGTTTTCAAGGTTTCTACATTATCAACATGAACGATTTTACTTTCGTCTTGTCCAGTCAATAAATTCAATCGGTAATTAATGTTTTTGTATTGCGTTTCGGCTTCATCAATTGCAACTTGCACATTCGATGCTTGTAATTTTGCTCTCAACAAATCATTTCTCGCGATGATTCCGTTATCCAAAAAGTTTTGAAAATCTTTCACACGTTGATTTGCTCTCACTAAGTTTTCATTCAAAACATCGATAGAACGTTGCGTTTTGTACAATCCAAAATATAAATTAATAGCTTGCCAAACCACATTTTCTTTTGTTGCTTCGATTTGTAAGTTTGATAAATCAACCATCAATTCACTGCTTTTGATTGCATTTTTAATTTTAAATCCAGCAAAAACAGGGACAGAAGCACTTGCTTGTCCTAATAATAATTGGCTCGGTTCAACTCCCATTCCTCCACCAGAAGATTGCATCGGAAGTTTGATGTCTACATTTGTTGTCGTAAACAAATGCATGTATTGTCCACTCAACGAAATGTCTGGTAAACGATTGTTTTTCGCGCTTTGTACTTTATACTCACTTGTATTTTTAGCAGCTTCGGCAACTTTCACAGATTTGTTGTTCTGCAAACTTTGTTGAATAACTTCCTGCAAAGAAACGTTGGTTTCCTGCGCATGAGCGAAAGTAGCAACAACTAAACAAATCGGTAAGAAAATTTTATTTTTCATCGTATAGTAAAATTGCTTTTAAAGAATCTATTAAATAAGGGTAATATTCTTCGTGAATATGTTCTGTAAACTCTTCATGAGAAGATAATCCCCATTGTTTCATATATGTTTTTTCGTTCAAAATCAAATAAGATGTTCCACCAATAACTACCATTACAACAGCTTCGGCAGGAGCTTTTCTTTTAAAAACGCCTTCAGAATATCCTTCACTAATAATATTTGTGATATATTCTAAATTTTTTGTTTTTAAGTCATTGACTTTACAATCAATTTCTAAAATTGAATCTCTTTTCGAATATTCTCTTGCCATAATTCGATGAAATTCAGGTTTATCCAAAATTCTATTCAAATAAGCTTTTAGGATTGACTGTAACTTTTCAAATGGAGAAAGTGTAGAATTTTGTGAAATTGAGGCCAATGATTCATTGAAAGTTGTGATACGCCAACTAAATAAATTCTCGACCAATTTATCTTTTGATCCAAAATAATAGCTAATCATCGCAATATTAATGTTTGCTTCTTTTGCAATTTCTCGAACACTTGCAGCATCAATTCCTCGTCTTCCAAAAACTCGTTCAGCCGCGCCCAAAATTTCTATTTGCTTCTCACTTAATTTCATCTTATAAAAATTGAACGCGCAAAGTTAAACAAACGTTTAATTAATTTAAAAAAAATAAGTATTTATTTTAATGATTTTTTATAATTCATTGATTAACTTTTGTCTATGAAAGAAATTTTTCTACATCATATTTGGAAATTGAATCAATTTTCACATCAAAGCTTACAAACTTTTCATGGAGATTTCATTGAAATTGTGAAAGTTGGAAAGTTAAACCATCATGCTGGGCCAGATTTTTTGGAAGCAGAAATCATCATTGGCGATAAATTGTGGATTGGAAGTGTCGAAATGCATGTCAATTCTTCGGATTGGAATTTTCATCAACATTCGAATGATTTATCGTATCAAAATGTGATTTTGCATGTTGTATGGAATCACGATTGTGAAGTTGATATTTTGCGTCAACGTAATGTACAAACTTTGATTTTACAAGATTTTGTAAAACCGGAAATTGTTTTTAATTATCAAAATATTATTAATTCTAAGTTGGATAAAATTTATTGTGAAGAATTTTTAGATTCAATTGATTTGAAGCAATTTTCTTTTTGGTTTGAACGAATTTTAATCGAACGTTTCGAAGAAAAAACAAACGATATTGTACAAATTTTAGAACACAATAATTCCAATTGGGAAGAAACATTGTTCAAAAGTTTGGCAAAGAATTTTGGATTAAAAGTTAATGTAGAAACTTTTGAGATTTGGGCAAATTCTTTTCCGTTCAAAGTTTTGCAAAAAATACAATTTAATGCCCAAAAAGTTGAAGCCTTGTTTTTTGGACAAGCCAGTTTTTTAGAAGAAAACTATGAGAATGATTATTCTAAGCAATTAAAAAACGAATATCAATTCCTGAAAAATAAATATCAATTAGAATCAATTGAAAATAGTTTGTTCCGATTTTCGAAAATGCGACCAATTGGTTTTCCGACGATTCGTTTGGCGCAATTAGCATCGATTTATGTGAATTATCAAAGTTTGTTTTCTGAAATTATTCAGCCAAAAAATTTGAAAGAATTTTATAAAATCTTCGAAAATTTGGAATTAAATTCTTTTTGGGAAACGCATTATACATTTAAGAACGAATCAAAATTTCAACTCAAAAATCTTTCAAAAGATAAAATAAATAATTTGCTCATCAATTCTATTATTCCGATTCGTTATGCTTTTGAGCGACAAAAAGATGAGGTAGAAATTGATTTTTATTTGGATTTATTAAATGAAATGGAAGCGGAAAATAACTCGATTTTAGATGAATTTGAACGAATTGGTTTTGAAAATAAAACCGCAAAAGATTCTCAACAATTAATTCAACTTAAAAAAAGATATTGCTCCGAAAAAAAATGTTTAAATTGCGCTATCGGACAACAAATTTTACGTTAAATGAAAGATCAAATTAGGAATTTTACTGAAACAGAATGGTTTAATGTGATTTCGCGATTTGCAGACAAATTGGGAATTCGCGTTGCAAAATTACGTTTGATTTTCATTTATTTAACCTTTGCAACTTTCGGTTTAACCTTTATTGGTTATTTTATTATGTTATTCTTTTTTTGGGTAAAAGATTGTTTTGTTATCAAACGAAAATCGGTTTTTGATTTGTAAAAAATATTTACAAATACTTAAAACCTTTTATTAATTTTAGATTTCTTAATTTGTTAAATATTTGATGGTTATGTCGTTTTCGATATCGTGAGTGTTTGATAAGGATATTATTTTCACTTCTTTTCCAACCAAGATGAAATATTTAAAAAAATCTACTTTTTACCTGAATAAATCGCAAAGATTTGGCTTGTATTTATTATTTGTTTTGATTTTGTTATTTGAGATTTTTCAACATATTTCAGTTGAAAAAGAAACATATCAATTATCAGAAGCAGATAAAGCTTTGCTAGCAAATTATCAAAAAACTCCGAAAAATTATACATTTAATTCTACTTCAAATAAACAAGTAAAAGATTCAATCAAACCCTTTAACCCAAACGAATTATCTTTAGAAGATTGGATGAATTTAGGGTTTTCGGAACGTCAAGCCGAAGTCATTTTGAAATATAAAGGAATTGTTGGCGGAGAATTTACATCGAAAGAACAGCTTAAGAAATGTTATGTTATCGATGAAGGAAAGTATAATGAATTAGCTCCTTTTGTTCTTTTACCAGAACAATCTAAATCGAGTTTTATAGATTATTCATCACCAAAAACTAAAATAGTTTACAAAAATTTCAATCCAAATGATTTGCCACAACAAGGCTGGGAAAAACTTGGTTTTTCGCCAAAACAGGCAGAAATAATCATGAAATATAAACAGATTGTTGGAGGAAAGTTTACCTCGAAAGAGCAATTGAGGAAATGTTTTGTGATTGATGATGCGAAATATGCAGAGATGAAAACGTATATTTTGTTACCAGAAAAATCAAAGGAAGATGAAAAAAATGAGAAAAAACAAAGTGGCAAAAAGATTCAATATGTAAAATTTAATCCAAATAGTTATTCTGAAAATGATTGGCAAAAAATAGGTTTTTCGTCTAAACAAGCTGCTTCAATTATGAAATATAAAAATATTTTGGGAGGTCAGTTTAAATCGAAAGAACAATTGAAAAAATGTTATATGATTTCGGATGAAAAATATGCAGAAATGGAATCTTATATTGATTTACCTGAAAATGTAATTTATAAAGCTGAGCAGCCAAAAGTTGAACAGTCAAAAAGTGAAGATAAAGTAGCAGAAAAAATAGAAATAAAAGGTAAGTTTAATCCAAATAATTTGAGTCATGAGGATTGGATAAAACTCGGTTTCACAGAGAAACAAGTAAATACGATTCTTAATTTTAAACGTTCGTTAGGTGGGAGTTTTAAAGATGCAAAAACATTGAAAAGATGTTATGCGATAAGTGAAGAAAAGTTTAGGGAAATTGAGCCTTATTTGGTTTTTGAGTGATTATTCATTCATAGGTTAGTTTTAAAAAATAAACGCGTTATAGGATTTCCTAAACGCGTTTATTGGTTTTTATAATTTCTGATTATTAGTAGTTAAACAGCTCTTCTAACGTTAATTCTTTTACTTGTCCAAGTTTTTCAACAGATGGCCAATCTAAGTTTTCTTTCTTACCAATTAAACCAACATTGAAGTTTTGACCTTTGATATGTTTTTGGAAAAATTGATCCAATTGTTCTAATGTTAATTTAGATGTTTGATCGTAAATATCTTTATTGATATCATAATTTAGACCTTTATCTTGTAATGATAACCAATAAAAGAACACATTTGCTTTTGTATAACGACTTGTAGCGATTTGCTTAAGTGCTGCTTGTTTAGAATTATTGAATTGATTTTCTGCTTTTGGCATATTATTCATTAATTCTTTCATTGCGTCAACAGCTTGTGGCAATTTGTTTGCTTGTGTTCCAATTACAGCTCTTACATAATTGTAATTATCTTTTTTATTTGCATTAATGTAATAAGAACCAGCAGAATAAGCCAATGATTTAGACTCGCGAATTTCTTGGAAAACGATAGATGACAAACCTCCACCAAAATACTCATTGAAAATTCCTGTAGATGTCAACAAAGTTGGATCATATTTAGTATCACGAGCAAAGAAATTAATTTCCGCTTGTACCATATCGTAAGGAGCAAAATATACTTTGCCATCTGTAGCTGGTTGTGGATATTCTTTTTTCTTAGGATAATCTAAATTTTTCCCGAAATTATGATTTTGTTCAATTGCTTTTTTCGTTTCCGCTTCATTATTTCCGTAATAGAAAATTTGGTGCTTGTAATTAAAGAAATCTTTGATGATTTGCGTTAATTCTTTTGGATCAATAGCTTTCAAATCAGCTTCAGAAATAATATCTCTCGAGCGATTATTTGGTCCATATTGCGCATAAGTGTTCAACAAAGAAGAAATCACGTTTTTGTTCTTTTTTGAATTTTCTCTTGATTTCAAGATTGTTTTCACATATTCTTGGTAAGATTCATTATTTGCAACGGCATCACTTAAAAGATGTTCAAATAATTTGATTCCGCTTGTTAAGTTCTTTTGTAAACCTGTGATATAAACAGAAGTTCTTTCTGTACCAGGATTAACTCCATAATCAACACCAATTTTATAAAACTCTTTTTTCAAGTTTTCTGGCGAATATTTGGACGTTCCTAAATAATTTAAGTAATTAATCGCTAAACCAAGCTTTTTGTTATTGTCTGATCCCATATCCGCGATATAGTAAACAGAGCTAATATCGTTTGTCTTGTTCTGAATCGAAGTGAATTTTGCATTCTTGATTTTACTTTCGTTCAATTCTTTTTTGAAGTCAACAAAAACTGGTTTAATCTCACTTGATTTAATCTTCATGAAATCTTTGTACCAAGTAGATTCAGCATCACGATTCAATTGAATTGGCGTAATTCCAGGATTCGAAACACGTACCAAATCCTTGTTTTCACCTTGACGTTTGTAAACAATTACATAATTATTCGTATAATTATTCTTTGCAAAGTCCATTAGTTCTTGCTTTGTTACACGACCCATATCATCGTATTGATCGACAACTTCTGCCCAAGGAACATCATTGATATATGATTTGTACAAACTTGCTGCTAAAGAACGAGTATTTTCCCAGCTTTTCATACGAGATTTTCTTAAATCATTTACAACTGCTTCTATCATCCAATCATCAAATTCCCCTTTTTTGATTTTTTCAATCTGAGCAATTAATAAATCACGTACTTCTTCTAAACTTTGTCCCTGTTTTGGAGATCCAGAAAAAGAATGCATACCATAATCTCTAAAGAAAGAAGAAGAGCTTCCTGCTCCTAATGTTTTTTGCTGTTGATTGATATTTAAGTCGATTAATCCAGCTGTAGAATTACTTAAAATATAATCAATTAATGTTACATATTTTGCATCAGAACTTTTTGCTCCGTTAAAACGGTAAGCAAACTGAACACGTTCCGAAGATGGACTAAAAACTTCGCTTGTTACAATTGTTTTAATCGGCTCTTCTTTTGCAACATATTGTGCAGGAGCTGCTTTTGTAGCATAATTTCCAAAATATTTGTCAATCATTGGAACAGCCGTATCAAAATCGAAATCACCAATCAACATCACAGCCATATTGCTCGCTACATAATATTTATCGAAATAATTATGAATTGCAACCATTGATGGATTTTTTAAATGTTCTGAAGTTCCAATAGTTGTTTGTGTTCCGTAATGCGATTTTGGAAACAATGTTTCCATCATTTTATAAAAAACTAAACGTCCATCATTGTCTTGTGAACGATTAAATTCTTCGTAAACGGCTTCTAATTCAGTATGAAAAAGACGTAAAGTTAATTCACTAAAGCGCTCAGATTCTACTGTTAACCATTTCTCTAATTCATTATTCGGAATATTATTATGATAAATTGTTTCTTCTAAAGATGTATGTGCATTAGTTCCTGATGCTCCCAAAGATGAAATTAATTTATCGTATTCGTTTGCCACAGCATATTTGGATGCTTCTTGCG
This sequence comes from Empedobacter sp. UBA6305, assembly GCF_002440405.1. Classification (NCBI taxonomy): domain Bacteria; kingdom Pseudomonadati; phylum Bacteroidota; class Flavobacteriia; order Flavobacteriales; family Weeksellaceae; genus Empedobacter; species Empedobacter sp. UBA6305. The sequence continues at coordinate 80,571 of NZ_DJTP01000041.1, forward strand.
AAACTTGATCAATTTTTTTATAGATTTCTACTTTTTTTGCAGGATCTTTTTCTGCTTTGTGCTGTTCGTATAAATCTGAAATTTGTTGGATCAAAGGTTTTTCAACAGCCCAATTTTGTGTTCCAATTTTAGAAGTTCCTTTAAAAACCATATGCTCTAAGTAGTGAGCCAAACCAGTATTGTCTTCTGGATCGTTGTTAGAACCTGTTTTTACAGCTATATGAGTTTGGATTCTTGGTTCGTCTTTTATTTGAGCCAAATAGATTTTCAAACCATTTTTTAGCGTATAAATTCTTGTATTCGAAGGATCATTTTCTACCATTTCGTAGGTATATCCTTTATTGTCAGTTTTTTTCACTGTTTTTAATTGTGCGTGAGTAAATACAGAACCAAAAATGATTCCGCAGATCAAAATAGATTTCCTCATGTATTAATTTTTTAAGTTGCTTAAAAGTAATACATTAAAACGAATAAGAGAAAACTATTTTCGATATAGAGTTATTTTGTTAATCTAAAACCAATCATTGTAAAGAGTAAACCAATGAGTACACTCAAAAAAATATAAATAATTGGTGTGATGTAATTTTGTTGTTGAATTAAGTTGAAATTTTCATACGAAAAACTTGAAAATGTCGTGAAACCTCCACAAAATCCAGTTATCAGTAAAAAATTGAAATAGGTATTTCCTAAACCATTTTTGATTGAATATCCATATAAAGTGCCAATCAAAAAACAACCGATAATATTTGTCAAAAACGTAGCAAATGGAAAAGGTTGTGAATAATATTTTCCGATTCCGTACGAAATTAAAAATCTTGCAACACTACCAAAAGCGCCACCTAAACCGACAAATAGTATAGATTTTAAGAGATTCATTAAATTCTATTAACAATTTTAATTAAAGCTAAAAATAGTAAAATGATGAATGAAATAATTCCTAAAAAGAATAAACCTAATCCAAAATAAGCAATTGTAATTGTTCCAATATTCCAACCGATTAAGTTGATTGAATAACCTATCAAAATCAGTACTACTGAAATCAATAAAAATTTGAAATTATTTACTTTTTCTAAATTCATCATTCCTAAAGATGTGAAGCTAAAACAAGTTCAGCTTGACATCTGTATTTTATTTTGAGTATTAAATATAAAACTATTTTCCGATAAAATTCTTCACAGCAATTGCAACTTTTGCTCCGTCCATTGCGGCAGAAATAATTCCACCAGCGTAACCAGCTCCTTCAGCGCAAGGAAATAAACCAGCAACTTGCGTATGTTCTAAGGTTTCTTCATTTCTCGGAATACGAACAGGCGAAGAAGTTCTTGATTCTGTTGCCACAATATTTGCATTTTCGGTATAGTAACCATTCATTTTTTTACCAAATGTTTGGAAACCTAATTTCAAAGATTGATGAACTTCTTTTGGTAAAACTTCGCTCAATAAACCTGATGTTAAACCTGGTAAATACGAGCAATCATTTAATGAATTGGATAATTTCCCTGAAACAAAATCAGTCATTCGTTGTGCGGGAGCTTTTAATTTACCTTCACCAACTTGCCACGCTTTTTGCTCGACCATTTGTTGAAACTTCATTCCACCCAAAGGTCCAGTAAAACCATATTTAGCAAAATCTTTTTCATCAACTGTTACAACCATTCCCGAGTTTGCAAAGAATCCGTCACGTTTAGAAGGTGACCAACCATTTACTACCAATTCTCCTTCGTCTGTAGATGCGGGCGCGATAATTCCACCGGGACACATACAAAAAGAGAAAACGCCGCGACCTGCTTCTTGAGAAACTAATGAATACGAGGCTGGCGGAAGAAATTCGTTGCGTTCTGTTCCGATTGGACAATGATATTGAGCAGAATCAATCAAACTTTGGTGATGTTCTACACGAACGCCTAATGCAAAAGGTTTTGCTTCGATTAAAACTTTCTTTTCATCTAACATTCTGAAAATATCACGAGCCGAATGTCCCGTTGCTAAGATCAAAGAAGAAGTTTTAATTTTTTTATCATGATTAATTTCAATTCCTTTGATTTGATTATTCTCGATGATAATATCCGTTAGTTTTGTATCAAACCAAACTTCACCACCACATTCGATAATTGCTTCGCGCATGTTGGCGATAATCCCAGGTAACTTATTTGTTCCGATATGTGGATGCGCTTCTTGTAAAATACGCTCTGTTGCACCGAAATGGACAAACCATTGCAATGATTTCAGAATGTTTCCACGTTTTGTAGAACGCGTATATAATTTTCCGTCCGAATAAGTTCCAGCGCCACCTTCGCCATAACAATAGTTTGATTCAGGATTTACTTTTCCTTCTTTATTCATTGCTGCTAAATCACGACGACGATCACGAACATTTTTACCACGCTCGATGATAATTGGTTTTAGACCTTGTTCTATTAATTCTAACGCAGCAAATAATCCAGCAGGACCAGCACCAGCAATATAAACTTCGTGTTTGTTTTCTACATTTTGAAGATTTGGATGAAACTCGAAAGCATCAGAGAATTCTTCATTTACAAAAACATTGACTTGTAATTGGGAAATAATATTTCGGCTTCGTGCATCTAAAGAGCGACGAATAATTTGGTAAGCATTGATATTCTCTGGTTTTGTTTTAACAGCAGATGCTAAACGTTGTTTCAGAAGTTTCTCGTTTGCAGCTTCTGTAGGAGATATGCGTATTGTTACATTTTGAGGCATATTTATTGACTAAAAATTAGACTGCAAAAGTACATCAAACCATTTGAAATATTCGTTTTTAAACAAAAAAAGCTGTCTCATAAGACAGCTTTTCATTATTATATAAATTAAGATTATAATCCTAATTTTTTCAACGTTTGTTTTTGAACACCGTTTTTATGAACTAAAATATTTGTTGTTTTGTACTGAACAAAAGCTTTTGTTACATAAAGATATCCTTCGTAATCGTTAGTTAAACCCCAAGAGTTTTTCACGATGTAGTAATCTTTTCCGTTTTGATCTTTTGCAATACCAACAATGTGCATTCCGTGGTCATCAGTCGTTTGGTAATCATCAAAAGCAGCCTGACGCATATCTTCTGTAATTACTTTTTCTGGTTTTGGACCTTTGAACATATCTGCTTTTTGTTGCGCATTCATATCTGCAAAATCAACTTCTGGTACATACGCTACACCATTTTTCCAGCTAAATCCTTTTCAGAAACGTCTGTTGCCCAAGCAACTGTAAATCCGTTTTTCAAAGCATAATCAATGTTATCAGTCATCTCTGTCATCGGAACATTGTAGAAAGATTCGTACGCCCAGTTATCAGGAATCGCTAATACAAACGGTTTGTAATAGTCGTGATCTTTAAAAGATGTAATCGCAACATAATCGTTTGGATTAATTCCTACCACTTGATCAGCAAATGTACGTGGTGTGTATTTTTTTCCGTTGTATGTGAATTCTTTTGGATATTCTCCTAAATAGCTATCCAAAACAGCTGTATAGGCTTTCTCCCAGTTTGGAGTTAATTTACCATTTGGATTTGCAACAACCGCTTTCAAAACTCCTTCTTGAATTGCAGCCATTTCACCAAATTGATTTGTTTTTGTTCCGTAATTCAAACCTGTGTAAGTTTCAGTTGGAACAGCTCCGTATTTTTTGATTGTATTCAAAACATCATAGAAAGAACCTCCGTCACCTAAAGTTGTTGCACCGTGCATGCGAACATATTGTTTTCCTTTCTCAACATATGTATTTCTCGCATTGAAAATTGGAGACAATTGAATAGGTTGTTTTCCCATTCTTAACATTTCTGATTCGAAGAAAGAATTTCCTGAATATGACCAACAAGTTCCTGATGAACCTTGGTTTTCTACTGGAGTTTTAGCTAAATTGATAACGTCAGTAAATTTGAAAGCTTCTTTACTATTTTCACTAACATTTTTGTTCAAAGAATTAACTAAATTGTCTTGTGCAGACACCAATTGAGCTGAAGCTAAAAATAAAGCTGAAGCTAAAACTGGATAAAAAATTTTACGCATTTTTAAATTTATTTTGTGTGAGTATTTTATAAGTAGCTAATTTCACGAAAATGTTAACAATAAACCTATAAAAATTTAAAGTTTTTTTAATAAAAATTCTTAGTATTCATTCACACAGTACGTTTGGTAAATTAAAACAGACTTGTTTGTGATAAAAGTTTCTTTACGGACATTACAAACAGATATGATTTAAATAAATGTAGGTTACAGATAAATAAACTTTGTAATGTTTTTTTAAAACTGGCTTAATATCCCAAAGTGGATTTTAGATTCTTTAAAATCGAATGAAGTTTCGTCTGTTTTACCAACTGCATAACTCAAATTGAAAATTCCCATTTTAGTTAAAAAAGAAATTCCAGTTCCTAAACTTAACAAAGACGTATTCAGATTTGCGCGTTTGTTATCTATAAAACCATAATCGGCGAAAAGTCCAATATAGAATGCTTCGCTTGGAACAAAACGATAATCTGCACTCAAAAATCCGTACATATTTGTTGTAATACTTTCTTCGTTAAAACCTCTAAAACTTCCGAAACCACCAATTCTGTACAATTCGTTTTCGGAGAAATCATCGTCTTTCGTGAGCAAACCTCTAAATTCTGCACCAGCTTTTAAGAAATGTTTTTTGGACAATTCGAATAAACGAAATGTTTTTAGACCAACTTCAATTTGATTGACGGTTTTATTTTCCAAATCTTCTGTCCACGAAAAATTCTTTTCCTTTTTACGAATCGAATTTACCACAACATTCAACATAGATTTTCCTTCCATCAAACGAAAAGGATGTTTCAGGAAATAGTGATAACTCAAACCAAAACCAATTTTCGAATAATCGTCGTAGCTCGATTTTAGATAGGAATCATCTTCCAACAAAAAGTTAGACGATTGTATAATTCCGCTTACACCAATATTCGAGTTGAGGTTGAGTTGATAAAATAATCGCTCCGAAAAATCTAAATTCACAAAAACAGAATCTTGTTTGAAAAGCTTGAAATTCGTTTCCGAACCAATCGCAGATTTGAACAAATAAGGTACTTTAACACCAATATTCAACGACGTATTTTTATTTGCTGTTCCAATCCAATTTAACCTGATTTCTTCCAAACTATTGAACACGTTGTTCAACGAAAGTTGTACATTTCCGTTCAATCTAAAATCGCCGTTATCATCTGTTCCAAAACCTAAAACACCATCAAAATAATTTGAATTTACTTTGCGAGGATACAAATATAAAATCGTAGAATCAGGCTTAAATAAAGTTTGTGGTAATTGCGCTTCTGCAATATAATTGGTTTGTTGCATTAATGTCGAAATTGTTGCCAACTTCTGTTCATTGTATACTTCGCTAGTTTTTATATTGAGTCCATGACGCAAATAACCTTTGGATAATTTTTCGTAACCAACCAATTTTACACCATCTATTGTTCGCAGATTTCCTTTGTCTAAAACCAATTCAATTTTCTGTTCATTTTGTTCAAAACCATTTGGAACAAGTTTTATTTGCGCAAACGGATAACCTTGATTAGTGTTGGTTGTTGCTATTTTATTTAGAATAGAATCTAAATTATTTGTTGGGAAATAATTATTTTTATTTTCGAACAATTCATTGTTTTTCACCCAAATTGTTTGGTACAATTTTCCTTTATTTAGATAAACTTTTTCATTTTTTATCGAATCAATCGTCAAAGTATAATAACCTGTTTTTTGAAGCGAATCTAAAGATGAATCAAGATTTTTGCTTTCGAAATCTTTTGTATACGATTTTGTATCATCATTATATCGTAAAAAATGATATGTTTTTTCTTGTCCAAAAAGTAAAATAGTTTGGATCAAAAAGAAGAATATGTAGCCTAAAAATCGCATTGTTGCTTATAATAACGTATAAAATAGATGTTAAGTATTTGTTTTACTGATATCTATTAGTGTTCATGTGGAAATTAAAAATTATTTTTGACTTCAAATTTAAGATGAATGTTGAAATTATTTAAAATTACTGGATATTTAGAAGCTATTTCTGCGATAGTTTTGTTTTTTATCGCAATGCCAATGAAATATATTTGGGAAGATCCGACATGGGTAACATACGCAGGACGCGTACACGGAGGATTGTTTATAGCTTATATTATATTGGTTTATTTATTGAAAGAAAAATACAATTGGTCTTGGAAAATTTTTATGATCTTTTTTATCGCAGCAGTTATTCCTGGAGGAACAATTTGGGCAGAAAAAAGATTAATCGAAGGCAAAAAATATAAACAAATGTTGGCTGAAGAAGCGAAATAAGACAACGATTAGATAAAAAAGTAAAACCTTAAACGTGATTGTTTGAGGTTTTTTTATGTTTTAGGAATCAAATTTTTCTAAATAAAAAAAGCCGAAGATTAATCTTCGGCTTTTACAGAGCGGGAAACGAGACTCGAACTCGCAACATTCAGCTTGGAAGGCTGACGCTCTACCAATTGAGCTATTCCCGCGTAAATTTTCAAATCAAATTAAAAAGTACCTCAGGCGGGACTTGAACCCGCACGTCCTAATGGACACAGGATTTTAAGTCCTGCGTGTCTACCAATTCCACCACCAAGGCAAAATTTGATTTTTGAATTTAATATTTCAAAGAGCGGGAAACGAGACTCGAACTCGCAACATTCAGCTTGGAAGGCTGACGCTCTACCAATTGAGCTATTCCCGCGTTGTGAGTGCAAATATAAGGTCATTAATATTACTTTTGCAAGTGTTTTTCGAATAAATTTTACAACTTTTTTCTAATAAATTAATTTTGAAATATTTGACTTGTTGATTTTTTTTGAGAAATTAGGGAATTGAATTATTTTATGGAGAAATTATTTATTTTTTGTGGTGTTTTTCTTCTTGTGATGAGTTGTAATTCTAAGAAAAAGTTTGAATCAGATAAATGGATTCCTTTTGAGGAAGGAGTTTACGGACAAAATTATCGTTATAAGATGTTGGATGATTTGGTTAATAATGTTTTAAAATTTGATTCATATAATTCAAATGGAACTTCAAAAAATGAGGTTTATAAATTGATTGGTAAGCCTGATGAAATTTTAGATAAAATGGAGGTTTATTTAATTCAAGAAAAAATTGGTAAAATTGATCAAAATGGAGAAATTAAACTTTATTTAAAATATAGTGATAATTTGACGTTGAATTATTGGAAAATACAAGAAACAACTTACAAAGAATAAATTATGAAAATCCCTACAATTTATGGTATTATAGAACGTAGAATGTTAATCAATTTTTGTGTAGAATCACACTATATTGAGACGATTTTACCTCAACCTTTTCGTCCAAAATTGTACAAAGGAAAAGCAATTGCTGGAATCTGTTTGATTCGATTAAAAGATATAAAACCAAAAGGTTTACCTGATTTTGTAGGAGTGAATTCTGAAAATGCAGCGCATCGAATCGCGGTTGAATGGGAAGAAAATGGTGTGACAAAAGAAGGTGTATATATCCCGATGAGAGATACTTCTCTAAAATTGAATACGCTTGTTGGTGGTCGAGTTTTTCCTGGGAAACATTATTTTGCGAAGTTTAATGTTATAGAAGAAAACGATAATTATCATTTAGATTTCACGAGTTCTGACGATACACGAATTGAAATTGATGCAAAAAAATCTGTTGAATTTAATTCGAATTCGATTTTCGAAACGTTGAATGAAGTTTCAAAATTCTTCGAGAATGGTTCTGTCGGTTATTCTCCAAATGGAAATAATTTTGAAGGTCTAAAACTCGAAACCTATAATTGGGGAGTAGAACCTTTGGAAGTTTTACATGTGAAATCAAGTTTTTTTGAAAATGAAACAATCTTTCTAAAAGGTTCTGTTCAGTTTGATAACGCAATTCTGATGACCAATAACGAACATGAATGGAAGTCGTTAGAAAAGATAAAATGTTTGTAGTTTATTCTTTGCTCAAAATAAAATCTTCCTCATTTGTTTTTCCTAAATTAAACTGAAACATTTCACCATAATTTATAGGTATTTTGAATGCATTTTTGATTGGTATTTGCAACAAATAACACCACATCAAACGGATGATTCCACCATGTGCAACAATCAGCACTTTTTCGTGTTGAGCATTTCGTAACTCGTCCATAAAATCAAAAAGTCGCGTAGAAATATCTTGCATTGATTCGCCGTTTGGTGTTTTAGTTTCGACAAAATCGGCGTACCAAGGTTCTATTTCTTCCGAAGGAATTTCGTTCCACGATTTCATTTCCCAATCTCCAAAATTGAATTCTTTTAATCGTTCATCAAAAATAATTTCATTCGAGAAAGTTTCTGCTAATCGTTGACAGCGACTCAGTGGACTTGAAAAAATTATCTCAAAGTCGTTTTCGATCTTAGTATGAATTTGTACTACTTCTTGATGAAAAGTATCAGCTAATTCCACATCAGTTTGTCCGTAACAAACCGATGAAGGAACATTAACTTTTGTATGTCGAATTACAGAAACTTGCATAGAATTAAAACGCCAAGATAAAACAAAACTTCGGTAACTTGTTGCACAGTTCCCAAGCAATCGCCTGTATATCCACCAATATATTTTTTGAAATACCAGCCCAAATAAACTTTTCCTATGTAACAAAGTGGTAATATCAACAAGAATTTCCATTCGCCAAAAACAATAAAAGGCACAAGACAGAAAAGAAAACTAATGATAAGATTTTTTATTGGAAGTGCTTTATTTGCCATCGGTTTTGATTTACTTTTGTCGATATCTGTCACATATTCGTGTGTATAAATCATCATTCCAGAAAAAAAGCGACTAACCGAATGTGCTGCAATCAAGCTGAAAATTATCAACCAAAAATTATTTTCTGCAATATGTTGAAGTGATGTGAATTTCAATAACAACAATAAGATAACACCAATTACACCATAAGCTCCAATTCGGCTATCTTTCATAATTGTCAAGATTTTTTCTTTGCCATAACCACCTCCAAAACTATCGCAAACATCGGTGAAACCATCTTCGTGAAAGGCTCCAGTCAACAAAACGCTTGTAATCATTGTGATAATAATGGCGATATCAATAGGTAAAATAAATTGACAAATCATATAAATCAATGCATTAAAAGCGCCAACCAATAAACCAATCGCTGCATAGTATTTCTGTGATTGATTCATGATTTCGTTGCTATATGGAATTTTGAACGGAATCGGAATTCGCGTAAAAAACATCAATGCGGTTAAAAAATAAGTGATTTCTTTTTTTAGCATTTCACTTTAGTTTCTTTGTTACTCACGCCTGCAGAGTCGAAACTCGCCATATCATTGTAGAAATTTACCGCACTTTTGATAATTGGATAAGCCAACGCACACCCCGTTCCTTCACCAACTCGCAAATTGATGTTCAGAATTGGTTCTTCGTTGAAATAATTTAATAAATATTGATGTCCAGATTCATCACTTTGATGACAGAAAATTGTATTGTTTAAAATTTCTGGATTTAATTTAGACGCAACCAAAATCGCAGACGAAGCAATATATCCATCAATCATCAACAACATATTATGTTCATAAGCAGATAACATTGCAGCTGTCATTTGAGCAACTTCAAAACCTCCAAAAGTGGCTAAAATTTCTTTTGGATCAGTAATTTTCCCATGTGTATTCTTCGCTTCATTTAGAATATTGATTTTATTTTGTAATTGCTCATCATTCAAACCTGTTCCACGTCCTACACATTGTTCAAGCGGTAAATCGGTTAAATAGTGTACAAGCATCGATGCAGAAGAAGTGTTCCCAATTCCCATTTCGCCAAAACCAATAATATTTGTTCCATTTTGAGCGATTTCGTTCACAATTGTCTTCGAATAATCAAAACATTGTTCCAATTGATCTAAGGTCATTGCAGGTTCGTGCAAGAAATTTTTGGTTGATTTGGCTACTTTACAATTTTTCAAAACCGAATAATCCTCGAAATCATAATTTACACCAGCGTCAACAATCGTTAAATTAATCTCATTTTGATTACAAAAAACATTAATAGCTGCTCCATTATTTAGGAAATTTAAAACCATTTGAGGCGTAACTTCTGCTGGATACGCACTAACACCAGATTGTGCAATTCCGTGATCGCTTGCGAAAACGATTAGATGAGGTTTTATTAATTCTAAATGATTTTTTTGCTGAACCAAACCAATTTTAAGTGCGATTTTTTCTAATAAACCTAAAGCTCCAAGCGGTTTTGTTTTAAGATCAATAATGTGTTGAATTTCTTCTTTTTGCATTTTATACTAAACTAAATTTTAATAAAAAAATGCTTTCGAAATCAAGTGCAATCAATTCAACAAATAATAAAATATATGTAGTTTTGATTGAGCTTCAATCGCGAAAGCATCATCTAAAAAGTGGTCTGGCTTATAGTTTTTCTCTACTTACAGTTGCGCGACAGCTCGAGATTTGCACTCGATTCCCTTTTGTGCAAGCAAGGTAATAAATTATTTTTCTGGGTCAAAATTTTCATCAATCACTATATCTCCCATCAAAACAACTTGCTCTTCAAAATCAGAAGTGTTTAAATTAACTTTATTCGGAAAATTTTTAAATGAATAAGATTTATAAACTTCTGAATTTATTTCATTTGAAGCTAATCTTAGGTTAAGTTCAGTATTTTTCAAGGTCTCAAATTGTATTGTATATTCCTCGCCAATATTTAATTTACTTTCTACTAATTCATCATTAATTAACAAACGATATGTTTTGATCTCTAAGTTAGAATTTCCAAAATTAACTTTTATTTTGAATTTTATTTTTTCTTTTTGAATCTAATCATTTTTTGCAACTAAAGGTTCTGTACAATTTGGTTTATCCTGTCCATTTGTACATGAATTTAATAACCCAAAAGCAGAAAAAATCATGACATTAGAAATCGTTTTCTTAAAAAGATTTTGACCTAATTGACTTGGATGAAAAATACCACAATGAACGTTGCTTTTCTGAAATTCATTCGAAATTTCGTCATTTGTCAAATTAGAAAAGTCAGTGATTTTATGTTGACATTTTGCACAGAAATTTTCGTTTGTTAATTTCTCTTTGCAAGGAATTGGAATTGTGATTTTCATATTTTTTAAAGTTTAGATTTATAATAGAGATGATTTTATGAATAAAAAGGTTGATTTTATTTTTAGAAATAATAGATTTAGAATATTTGGATTTATGTAGTATCTTTAACCACCTCTACTTACCTTTTAAATAAGATCAATTTTTAATGGAAAATTTTCCCATCCCAACGAACGAAAAGCAAAGATTGCAAGCGGTTTACGATTATAATTTACAAGCGCATGATAAAGACGAAGAATTAGAAGTTTTTGCAAATGCTGCGAGTTTGATTTGTAATGCGCCAATTGCGTTAGTTTCTGTTTTTGATGAAAACTATCAAGTGATTAAAGCAAATTGTGGAATCGAGGTAGATATTGTTCCGCGTCAACAAACAATATGTCAATTTTCTTTGGTAGAAAATGAAATTTTGGTGATTGATGATGTGACGAAATTTGAACCTGCAAAAAATATTGCTGGTGTAAAAGCTGCAAATATTCAGTTCTATGCTGGTGTTCCGTTGATTGATGACAATGGGAATGCGTTGGGAACATTATGTGTAAACGACCATTATCCAAGAACGTTGGACGAAAAACAACGTAATTTATTGATTCAACTTGGGAAAAATATTACCAAATTATTGGTGAGTAAAAAGCGCAAAAAAGATGCGGCTTACTTTCAAAATATCTATAAAATATCTAATAATCTGATTGGAGTTGCTGATATTAATGGTGTTTTAAAATCTATAAATCCTGCTTTCAAAGAGGTTTTGGGGATGAAAAAAGAATTTCCTATTGTAGAAAGAAATTTTATAGATTTTGTTGCTGAAAAGGATAAAACGAAAGTCAATACCTATTTATCAAATCTTAAAAATAATACAGATTCTATCAATTTTAAATGTTTGATGTGTTCAATAGAAACGAAAGAAGAAAAAATGGTTGAATGGTATACTAAATTAAACACTTCGTATGATAACGAGATTTTCTTATTTGGACGAGATATTACACTTGAAAACTCTAAAAAGGAGGAACTAGAAAACAGTGAACGTAAGCTTAGAAATTTTTTCAATTCTTCGCTTGGTTTAATGACGATTCACGATTTGGATGGTAATATTTTATCCATTAACAAAAAAGGTTTAGAATTGATAGGTTATACTGAAGAAGAATCGAAAGATTTGGATCTTAAAAAATTAATCCCAAAATCTAATCAAAAAGAATATCAAATCTATATAGAGACGATTTTAAGTAAAAAGCAAGATTCTGGTTTAATGAGCTTGATTAAGAAAGATGGTTCGTTAACATATTGGTTATACAATAATATTTTGGACAAAGATAACGAAGGAAATCCTGTTGTAATGAGTACTGCAGTTGATATGACACAAAGGACTTTGTTGGAAAGAGATCTTAATCGTGTTCGTCAGTTACTAGATCATACGTACGAAGTTGCCAATGTTGGAGGTTGGAAATACGATTTAGTTAAGCAAGAATTAATTTGGACTGATATAACGAAAAAAATCCATGAAGTTGAACTAGATTATGAACCAAATGTAGAAACTTCACTCAATTTTTATGAAGCAAAAAGTAGTTATCCAAAAATAAAGAAAGCTTTTAGAGATGCGGTAGAAAAAGGAATCGGATATGATATGGAGTTGCAAATAGTTACCCAAAAAGGAAAAACAATTTGGGTAAGATGTAAAGGAATTCCAGAGTTCGTAAATGGAAAATGTGTTAGCGTTTTTGGAACTTTTCAGGATATTGATGAGAGAAAACGTTATACGTTAGAGTTGGCTCGACAAAAAGCTATTTTCGAAACATTTATTAATCATGTACCTGCATCTGTTGCAATGTTTGATAAGGATATGAATTATCTAACTTTGAGTAATCAATGGTGTGATGAATTTGTAGTAAAAAAGAAAAATGTGATCGGAAAATCTCATTATGAAATGTACAATGTTCCAGCAGAAAGAAAAGCGATTTATGACGCTTGTTTGCAAGGTGAAAGTTATTCGGATGAAGATATGATTTATCGCACACCAAAATATGATACGGATCAACACTATTCCTGGGCGATTCATCCGTGGTATATCAACAAAAAACAGATTGGTGGTCTGATTATGTTTTCGCAAAATATAACAGAATCTGTCAAGAAAAATAAAGAACTTAAAAAAGCCAAAAAGAATGCTGAACTCGCTAGTAAGGCAAAGTCTGAATTTTTAGCAAATATGAGTCACGAGATTCGAACACCTTTAAATGGTGTGATTGGTTTCTCTGATTTATTGTTGAAAACGCCACTTAATCCGACTCAAAAACAATATTTGAATTTTATTAATGATTCTGCAAATTCATTGTTGTCAATAATAAATGATATTTTAGATTTCTCTAAAATTGAATCGGGTCGAATGGATGTTTCGATAGAAAAAAATAATTTGTTCGAGTTAGGAAATCAAGTAATCAATGTGATTCTTTATCAAGCCGAAAACAAAAAAATTGAATTGTTGTTGAATATAGATAATAATTTACCTCAATTTATTTGGATTGATGAAGCTCGATTGAAACAAGTGCTAATTAATCTACTTGGAAACGCTGTGAAATTTACGGATAGTGGAGAAATAGAACTAAAAATTAGTCAAGTTGAACCAATTGTGAAAGGAGAAAAAGCAAAACTGAGATTCTCTGTTCGTGATACAGGAATTGGTATAAAACCAGAAAAACAAGCCAAGATTTTTGATGCATTTACACAAGAGGATAGTACTGTTAGTAAACGTTTCGGAGGAACAGGTTTAGGTTTAACAATTTCGAATAAATTATTAAATTATTTCGGAAGTCATCTAGAATTGCAAAGCGAAATAGATAAAGGTTCTACATTTTTCTTTGATTTAGAAGTTGATTACGAATATAATATTGAGCAACAATTTGATCATTTGGAAGAAATAAATCATGTGTTGATTGTAGATGATAATCAAAGTAATCAAATGATTTTGCAGCATATGTTGCAGTTCAAAAATATAACGTCTGATATTGCGAACAATGGAATGGAAGCGCTTCAGAAAGTTTTGAATGGCAATGTTTACGATGTTATTTTGATGGATTATCACATGCCAGTTTTAAATGGTTTAGAAACAATTCAGAAAATAAAAGAGTATTTTGTAACTAAGAATACAAAAATTCCTTTAGTATTATTGCATAGTTCTTCTGAGGATGAATATCTAATTCAGAAAGCAAAAGAATTGGGAATTACTTCGCGATTATTGAAACCAATTAAGTCTGAAGAATTGTTTGATACGCTGCGTAAAACGATTATTGATTCGAAAGAAATTCAAACCATAGAAATTGAAAATCAAGAAGAAATTTCGCAAGATTTTTCGAAACAATTTCATATTTTAATTGCTGATGATAATTTAGTTAATATGGCTTTAAATCAGCAGATTATCAAAAATATTGCACCAAATTCTATTTTGTATACGGCTGCGAATGGAGCGGAAGCCGTATCAATTTGTCAAGAAAATAAGATTGATTTAATTTTGATGGATATTCAAATGCCAGAAATGAATGGTATTGAAGCAACTAAGGTTATTCGTTTATTAAACAATTTTCAAGAAACTCCGATTATTGCAGTGACAGCGGGAAATGTAAAAGGCGAAAAGGAAAAATGTCTTAATGCTGGATTGAATGATTTCTTAGCAAAACCAATTCGAGAAAAAGATATTTTTGATGTACTAGAAAAATGGTTAGACTTTTCCCAATATGAAAAGATTGAAACCAATGATTTTGGAAATCACCTTGATCTTTCGATGATAAATAATTATACGAAAGACGACGAATCGTTTAGAAAAATGTTTATAGAAATAATTATTAATGAGTTAGAAAAATCTGTACAAGAATTTGAAACTTATTTCAACAAACAAAATTTAGAAGGATTAAATCAATTAGGTCATAAAGTAAAAGGAACAGCAAAAACTGCAGGACTTACAATTTTGGCTGATTTAACCGAACAAATAGAAAAATCAACTTCGATCAATTACCTACAAGAAAACCAGCTGATTATTAAAGTAAAAACCGAAATAGAATTAGTTATTAACTATTTAAAAAATATTTAAAAACCAATATTATGCAGATTTTAATTGCCGAAGACGATGAATTGATTTTAAAAACAATTGAACACAAACTGAAAAAAGAAGGTTACAAAGTTGTTTTAACACGAAATGGAAAAGAAGCAATCAGTAAGATTGAGAATGAAGATATTGATTTGATTATTACAGATATTATGATGCCTTTTGCGTCTGGTTTGGAGATTATTAGTGCTGTTAGAAAAAGTAAAAATTCCGAAACACCAATGATTATTTTGTCTTCTTTAGGGCAAGAAGATGTAGTGGTGGAAGCATTTAATTTGGGTGCAAATGATTTTATGGTGAAACCATTTAGCCCTATTGAATTGTCTGTTCGCGTGAAGAAATTATTAAAATAAAAGCATGATTATCCTACAAATTATAACCTATACCGAGTTAATCGTAGGAATTTATATTCTACTTATTTTACTTTTTTTGACAATTATTTATACGTTATTGACAAGTATAATTGAATATAAAATCATTACAAAGAAAAATAAGTGGAATGCGATTATTGATAAAGAAATTTATGAAACAATTTTGGATGATCAATCCAATTCGAATACTGACTTTAATGATTATTTGAAATCAAGTTCATTCAAACATTATTTTATTAAAAAATTACTAAAAGCGGAACAAAATTTTTCTGGAAATTCAAAAGAAAGTATTCAAAATTTATTTGACCATTATGAATTAAAAAAAATATCCTTACAGAAATTAAATAGTCAAAAAAATCATGAAATAGCCGAGGCAATACAAGAAGTTACGACGATGAATCATGTTGAAACTTTACCAAAAATCAAAAGTATGTTACAACATAAAAATGATTTAGTACGATCTGAAGCGCAATATGGTTTAACGAAATTTGCTGGTTTCGAAGGTTTATATTTTTTGGATAATTTACAAGAGCAATTGACGGATTGGCAACAGTTGAAATTGTTGGATGCAATTACAATTTTACCAAATCTTGATGAGGTTGATAAGATAATTTCAAATTGGTTAAAATCACCTAATCAAAGTGTGAAAATTCTAACAATGAAATTAATTCGCAAGTTTCAATTGTTGCAAATGCACGATTTGGTTGCAGATAATTTGCACGATTCTGATGAAAAAGTTGTGGAAGAAACGATTAAAACATTAGTCAGAATCGAAGATGACTCAACCTCAAAGCTATTGATTGAGCAATATGAAACGTGTAACGAAAAGTTTCAAATTCAAATTTTAAAAGCTTTAGAAAAAATCTCAAATCCAGAAAATAACACATTCTTAGAAACTCAAGCAAAGGAAAATCCTTCATTTTCTGTCAAAAAAGCAAGTGTAAAAGCCTTAAATAATTGTTGTTCAAAAACCGATTTACAAAAACTTGCACACCAATCAAACTCTCCTGAATTAAAACAAATTATTAATCAAATTATCCAAGAAAACTAATCATGAATTGGCTAGAAACGGCTTTCGATTTTTTTATTTACGGCTTCCTTTTTTATTCAATCCTATTAATTTTAGTCTACGGATGGATAGGTTTTTATGCAAAAGGAGCGATAAAAATGTATATCCGAAAAAACAGTTTTACGGATTATTCGCTTATTGCAACATCGCCAAATGCGCCTACTTTTAGCCTTATTGCGCCCGCTTATAACGAAGGTGCAACGATTGTGGAGAATGTGCGTTCGTTGTTGTCGTTGTATTACAATCAGCTCGAAATTATTATTGTAAATGATGGTTCCAAAGATGATTCGTTGCAACGATTAATTGAAGCGTATGATTTGATTAAAATTGATTATTTCGTTGAAGGAAACATCGAAACGAAACCAATTAATGCAATTTATAAAAGTACCAATCCAGTTTTCAAAAAATTAATTATTGTTGACAAAGTAAATGGAGGAAAATCGGATGCGTTAAATGTCGGAATTAATATTGCAACAAACGATTATATTGTTTGTATTGATGTCGATTGTATTTTAGAACAAGATGCGATTCTGAAGCTTGCGAAACCTTTTATGGATGAAGCAAAAGCAAAAGTAATTGCATGTGGAGGCGTAATTCTTTTGGCGAATAATTGTACCATTGTTGACGGAAAAATTGTCGATGTTAATTTGCCTAAAACTCGTTTAGGAAGAGCACAAGCGTTAGAATATATTCGTGCATTTCTTTTGGGAAGAATGGCGTGGTCGCGCGCCAATGGTTTGATGCTGATTTCGGGTGCTTTTGGTGCTTTTGATCGTGAAATTGTACTCCAGTGTGGCGGTTACGATCACGATACAGTTGGTGAAGATATGGAGCTTGTTGTGCGAATGCGACGTTATATGCACGAGCAAAAATTGGCCTATAAAGTAGTAAATATTCCCGATCCGCTTTGTTGGACAGAAGTACCAGAAAATAAAGAAATTTTAACCAAACAGCGTAATCGTTGGATGCGTGGAACGATAGAAACATTGTGGAAGCATCGTATTTTATTTTTCAATCCGAAATATGGAAAACTTGGAATGATGAGTTATCCGTATTGGTTTTTCTTCGAATTTTTAGGACCGATTATCGAATATATTGGTTGGATCATTTTCGTAGTTTTATTCTTTTTAGGATTTATTAATTGGCATATTTTCTTTCCTTTGATGGCTTTTGTATTGCTTTATGGAATTTTATATTCGATTTATGCTATTCTGATTGATTTGATGACGTACAATGTTTATCACAAAAAAGGGGATATTCCGAAATTATTTTTTACGGCGTTTATAGAGCCGTTTACATTTCATCCGTTTGTTGTGATGGCAGGCGTGAAAGGGGTGAAGGATTTCTTTCTCAAAAATAATTCGTGGGGAGAAATGACGCGACAAGGTTTTGGAGGAAATCAAGCGAAAGAATTATCTATTTGGCAAAAACTGAAACTTGGATTTATTAATTTAGTTCAGCAAACTACGTTTATTTCACTGATATATTTTTTAATTTTTGGATTGTCATCAATTCTTGAATTTTATCTTTATCAAGAAAATCTTACAACAACTTCTAATCAAACTTTATTTTTTGATTTATTCGTACATAATATCGATTTTGCTTTAGATAGTATTTTTGTGGTAAGTTTTGCATATTTTTTACTGCAATTTTATTCGATAAGTTGGGCAAAAAAATGGATCATTTTTGCGTATTCTTTTTTAATCATTTCAAATATTTTATTGATTAAATATTTTGAAACAACACTCAATTTATTAGGTTCAGATTTGTTTTCTTATACGTTCGAAGAATTGAAATTAATTATTGGAGCATCAGGTGTTGTCAATACAATAAGTATCCTTTTATCAATTGCTGTAATTGCTATTTTAACAACGATATTTATTTACAGTTATAGATTAAAAATTAACCAAAAAATTCTTCAATTACCATTAATAATTTTGAGTTTTTTATCGCTTATTGTTCCAATTAATTTGGATTTAAAAAGTTCTCAAAATGATGAGTTTTCATCTAATCTAATTTTGAGTAAATCGTCTTATTTTTTCTCAAACTCGATTGAACAATATGCAGAAGATAAACTTTCGGAAATTGATTTTTTAAATTCAAATTCGAGTTCAAATAATGAAGATAATCGACATTATTTTGATAAAATTAATTATCCATTTTTGTATCAAGATGAGAACAAAAATTTCTTCGCGGATCAATTTAATTTAACAACAGAAAAACCGAATGTTGTTTTTATTGTGATTGAAGGTTTGGGACGAGCTTTTAGTAACGAAAGTGCATATTTAGGTTCTTTTACACCATATATTGATAAGCTTTCGAAAAAGAGTTTGTATTGGGAAAATGGATTAAGTACGACGGGAAGAACATATGGAGTTTTACCTGGATTGACGGGGTCTTTGCCATTTGCTGAAAATGGTTTTATGGAACAAAAGAGTTTACCTCAACATTACAATTTGTATAATTTGTTGAAAAGTAATGGTTATAAAACGGGGTATTTTTACGGTGGCGATGTTGATTTCGATTTTATGTCAAAATACTTGAATTATTCGGGTGTTGAAACAATTATTGATGAAAATGATTACGAAAATAATTATGCAAAAATTCCGTCGAATAATGGATTTTCTTGGGGATTTGACGATCATTCAGTGTTTAAAAAATATTTAGCAACGCAAAAAGAAAATAATCAACCATATTTTAATGTTTTGATGACGTTAGCGACGCATAGTCCTTTCTTAATAAACAATGTTGAGAAATATAATAAACAGTTTGAAACGTTGATTAAATCTCGAAATTATGATGCGACAACTTTGACGACAGTAAAAAAATATAAACAACAATTGGTGACTTTTTTGATTGTTGATGAAGCTGTAAAAAACTTTTTCGAAGCTTATCAAAAACGTTCAGATTTTAATCAAACTATTTTTGTGATTACTGGAGATCATCGAATGCCAGAAGTACCGATGGAAACAAAGATTGATCGTTTTCATGTTCCGATTATTGTCTATTCTCCTTTGTTAAAGTCACCGAAAAAGATGTCAAATATTGTGACGCATTTTGATATTGCACCAACTTTTGTGACATATTTTAGAGATTCGTATAAACTGAAATTACCGAATTATGTGACTTGGATGGGACAAAATTTAGAAAACGGTAAAGTGAATTACAGAAAACAAGGTGTTCCGTTAATGCAGAATAAAAATATTTTAGACGATTATGTTTTTCAAAATTATCATTTGTCAGGAGGGAAGTTATATCGAATTGAAAAGAATTTAACAGAAGATGTTGAACAAAATTCGAAGATGGAAACAGAGTTGAAAAATCGATTGAAAAGCTTTAAAACAAAAAACCATTCTTTGAAAAATACTCAAAAAATGGTTCCTGATTCTATATTTAACCGTTATATCAATTAGAATTTTCGGCTGTACGAAACGCTTACATCAAATTGATTTCCTTTTTGATTTGGACGATATTCTTGATTGTAATAATTTGCACCAATTGAAATTAAGTTTAATTCATTGATCGAACAATTATAATCTGCTCCAATTTTGAAAGACTTCAGTTTGTAAGTTGTATCTTCTAAAAGATTGTTGTTAAAATCCTCTGGTGAAATTCCTGTACCAATAGCTAAGCTTAAATAATTGTTTGCATCGCCTGTATAATAACGAGTTGTGAATGTATACGAATGCGAAATATTGTTGTTGCTTGGCGTTACAAATGCACGTAAATTGAACCAATAATTTTTATAATATTTACTGATAGATCCAGTAAACATCCAAACATCATCCGAAAAATGAAGTTGACGATAACCTAATTCAGCTTCGAAACTTTTAGGTAAATTAGCGTAAAGAGAGGCTCCTGTGCGATATTTAGGAAAAATTCCGTCACTATCCGAATATCCACCGCCAACGTACATGTAAAATGTCTTAGAAAGTCTTGGATAAGCTTCTACTTCATATTGAACACCGTTATCTTTAAACTTGTTTGCGTAATTCACTTTAAAAATCAATGAACCAAGCGAAGTTTGTCTTTTATAACTTACCGAAACTTGATGCCAATCATCTGCAAATTGTTTGTCAAAATGCGAGTAATTGTAATTAACACCAATTGCGTTTTTAGTATTATTGATTTCGATTCGATTTGCTAATTCGCGTGCTTCTGTATTTTTAGGGTTAATTGCTAATAATTCTTTGATTGTTTTTGAAGCTTCTTTATAAGAATTGTTCCAATTAAGAACTTTAGCTTTTAACAGCAATAGTTCTTCATTTTTAGGATATTTAATTAATCCACGATCAATAATAGAAACAGCTTCTTTATAATTATCATTCCAATATTCAAGTGACGTGTAGGCTAAATAGAAATCGGGAGAGGGATCCATGTTTTTTTCGACATTCTGAAAAACTTTTCTCGCTTCTTCGGTTTCATCATTCCAAGTATATATTCGTCCCAAAAAAACAGCGATATCTGCATATTCTGGCGATTGATCTAAAGCCTGTAATGCAAGTTTCTTGGCAGTTGTATAATCTTTTTCTTCAAAAGCTTTGTGACGTGCTTCTTGAAATAAATCATCCGAACTTTTAAATTCCTGGCTATACGAAAATAAAGGTAAAAAGGTAAGAGCAAAGAGTGTCTTTCTTAGAAATGATTTTTGAATCATATGGTAAAAACGTGTTTTTTATGAGTATAAAGATATGATTATTTAGAGCATAAAAAAAGCTCAAGAAAATAAATTCTTGAACTTTGTTGTACCTCAGGCGGGACTTGAACCCGCACGTCCTAATGGACACAGGATTTTAAGTCCTGCGTGTCTACCAATTCCACCACCAAGGCATCCACTTCTAAGAAAGAAGTTAGAGCGGGAAACGGGACTCGAACCCGCAACATTCAGCTTGGAAGGCTGACGCTCTACCAATTGAGCTATTCCCGCGTGTAAATTGTAAAAATCAAATTAAAAAGTACCTCAGGCGGGACTTGAACCCGCACGTCCTAATGGACACAGGATTTTAAGTCCTGCGTGTCTACCAATTCCACCACCAAGGCAAAATTTGATTTTTATGAATTTTTATATTTCAAAGAGCGGGAAACGGGGCTCGAACCCGCGACCTCAACCTTGGCAAGGTTGCGCTCTACCAGCTGAGCTATTCTCGCGATTGGAGTGCAAATATATAAAATCAATTTCTAATAATCCAAATCAAATTTGAATAAAATTTTAAAAAAATATTTGCACTTATTTTAATTAGTTGATAGGCATTAACATATCAGCTACTTCTTTTATTTTATCTTTCATCTTTTTACGATGAACGATCATATCAACGAAGCCTTTTTCTAATAAAAATTCAGAAGTTTGGAATCCTTCTGGTAAATCTCTACCAATAGTTTCTTTGATAACACGTGGTCCAGCGAATCCAATTAATGCTCCTGGCTCTGCCATGATAACGTCACCAATTGATCCGAAAGATGCTGTAATTCCTCCAAAAGATGGATTTGTTAAGATTGTAATATAAGGAATGTTGTTATCTGCTAATTGAATTAATTTAGCTTCTACTTTAGCTAATTGCATCAACGAAATTGCAGCTTCCATCATACGTGCACCACCAGATTGTGTAATAATTACGAATGGAGTTTTGTTTTTGATAGAATAATCAATTGCACGTGCAATTTTTTCTCCCATTACAGATCCTAAAGAACCTCCAATAAATTTGAAATCCATACAAGAAATTGTAATGTCACGTCCATGAATTTTTCCAGTCGCATTGCGAATAGAATCTGTCATTCCCGTTTTCTTTTTAATCTCTTTTAAACGATCTTTATAAGGTTTTGTATCTGTCCAATTTAATGGGTCTTTACTTTCTACTTTTGTATCTAATTCTGTGAATTTACTATCATCAAATAAGATATCGAAGTATTCTTGAGAACCAATTTGTACGTGATGATCATCCTCTGGACTTACATACGCATTTGCTTTTAGTTCTTCAGTTTCAATAATTTTTCCTGATGGTGTTTTGTACCATAAGCCTTTTTTAACGTCTTTTTTAGACTCAGTAGGCGTTGTAATATTTTTCTTGCTTCTAATAAACCAAGGCATATTCTCTGTTTTTATTTGGGTAAGAATAATCTTAGTGAAAAGATTATCCTAAAGTATTAACATTATTTAAATCGTGAAAAGCTTGAATTAATCTGTCTTTGAAAGTAACTTCTCCAGCTCTTAACCACACGCGTGGATCATAATATTTTTTGTTAGGAGATTCTGGACCTTCAGGATTTCCAATTTGTCCTTGTAAATAAGCTGCATTTTCGTCAAAATATTTACGAATTCCTTCCATAAATGCATATTGTAAATCTGTATCAATGTTCATTTTGATAACTCCGTAGCTAATTGCTTCTCTAATTTCTTCTAACGTAGAACCAGAACCTCCGTGGAATACGAAGTTTACAGCGTTGTCTACACCATACTTTTCGTTGATGTATTTTTGAGAGTTATCTAAAATTTTTGGAGTCAATACAACATTTCCTGGTTTGTAAACACCGTGTACATTACCAAATGCTGCTGCAATCCAGAAATTATCAGAAATAGATTTTAAGTTTTCGTAAACGTAAGCAACTTCTTCTGGTTGAGTGTATAATAAAGAATTGTCAACATTAGAATTGTCAACACCATCTTCTTCTCCACCTGTAATACCTAATTCCATCTCCAAAGTCATTCCAACTTTAGACATTCTTTCTAAGTATCTTTTGCACTTTTCTACGTTTTCTTCTAAAGGCTCTTCAGATAAATCTAACATGTGAGAACTAAATAAAGTCTTTCCGAATTTATTAAAATGTTCTTCGTTAGCGTCCATAATTCCATCAATCCAAGGCAATAATTTTTTTGCACAGTGGTCTGTATGTAAAATTACAGTAGCTCCGTAAGACTCAGCTAAAGTGTGAATATGTTTTGCTCC
Organism: Empedobacter sp. UBA6305; assembly: GCF_002440405.1. Taxonomy (NCBI): domain Bacteria; kingdom Pseudomonadati; phylum Bacteroidota; class Flavobacteriia; order Flavobacteriales; family Weeksellaceae; genus Empedobacter; species Empedobacter sp. UBA6305. The sequence continues at coordinate 104,160 of NZ_DJTP01000041.1, forward strand.
CGCAATAGCACCTTTGATAGCAGAAAGTTGATTTTCTCCTTTTAATCCTTTTCCGGCATTAAAAGCAGCACCTCCGTTAGAAAATTGAATAATAACCGGAGAGTTTACTTCAACTGCAGCTTCCATTGCAGCGTTAATAGTATCTGAACCGATGACATTACACGCTGGTAAAGCGTATTGATTTGCTTTTGCATCATTGATAATGTCTTGAACTAATGAACCGGTAGCAACACCGGCAGGAAATTTTCTGCTCATTATGTTAGTATTTTGTGAAACAAATATAGATGTTTTTTTAGAAAGGATAATTAATTCCGAAGTGGATTCTTGGTTTAAGCAAATTAAAATTGTCAAATTGCCAGCGATCACCCAATTCGTAAGAAGGGTCATAAATTTTGTAACCTAAATCAAATCTTACAATTGCAAACGTACCAATGTGATAACGGAAACCTAATCCAGAACCAATTCCGAATTCTTTGTAAAAATCTTTGAACTTAAATAATGTTTCTGGACGATTTTTATTAACACCCCAAATATTACCAGCATCAAGAAAATATGCACCTTCCAAACTTCCAAAAAGATTGAAGCGATATTCAGCATTGAATAACAATTTCATGCTTTCAAATTCTAAACTTTGATTTTTAGAATCGATACGTGGTTTACTTCCAGGACCTAAAGTTAACGGTGCCCAACCACGAACATCATTTGCTCCTCCAGCCGAATAACTTCTTACGAAGGGTGCAACATCTGAGTTTCCATATGGTTGAATGATTCCGAATAAGAAACGTCCCGCTACGCTAGAATTTGAATTTAATTTGAATTTTCGTCTAACATCCACATCAAATTTTACGAATTGAGAATAAGGAATTCCAAAGATCAAACCTGCTTGATTTCCGTCTCGATCAGGTTCAGCTTTATTAAAGCCAAAAGCTTTGTCTAAACCTCTTAATACATTTCCGGCTAATTCAATTCTCGCTTGAATAAACCAAGGATTACTTTTTGGTCGAAATGAATTTTCTTGATTAAATGTAAATTGATAGATAAAAGAGTTGATTAATACATTTTGGGAAATATTAGCTTTTCTATATAACATATTCTCAAAATCAACATACAACTTTGCGTTTTCTCCAGTTAATGAACTTTGGAATCCTTTGTCAGCCTCGATTGCGTCTGTTAATTCATCGTCCGTTAGATAAATTGGTGCATTAGGATTGTATGCGTAGTATAAATCTTTTACTTCGTTTTTTGTATTATTATCTTTTGTAAACACTTCATAATAGCGATCTTTTTTTCGGTTACTAATAAATTCTGTGTTAAACAAAGAAACTTTGTGTTGAAACTCCGAACTCGAAATATCCATATCAAAACCAAAACCATAAGTCGTTTTGTCTAAACCTACATTTTTCTGCGTACTTGCATTCATTCGAATAGCAGATTCGGCAGTAAAACGTTTTGGTAAAATATTATCAAGATTAATTGGTGTTAATAAATAAGGAAATTTCAACTTTGTTTCGATAGCGATTTCGTAAGCATTTAAGAATGCTTTATTCATTGAGAAATCTTTGTTGACAGAACCTAAAGTTCCTTTCAAAGTTGTTTCTAAATTTTCTCCTCCTCCAAATAGATTTCTCGAAGTTAAAGTCATTCCGGGAGAAATTGCAAAGTTCATATAGCGAGAAGCATAACTTTCGACAAAGAGATTCAAGTCATATTTCTTTTTTGGTGTAAAGAAAACGTCTACATTTAGGATAGAATCTTGTTTATTAATTCTGAATCCATGTAAGTTAATGTTTTCTTTCTTGAAAATATTACGTTTTGTCTGAATTTCTTGTCGTTGACGATATAGTTGACCAGGACGAATTACAAATGCATCTGTAAAATATTTTGGTCGATATTCTGGTTCTTTTGTATATAAAACGTTATAATCTTTATATTCTTCTTTGATTAATTTACTTTCATCATCAACAAAACTGCGAGAATCTGCATAAATATTTATCTTCCCAAAACGGTATTGCGTAAAAGGTGTAATACTATCCGTTTTCAAAGAATCTTGAATATATTTATCAATAAACATCGTTACATCAAGGCGTTTGTTACTTTTTAATGTATCCGCTTCAAAATATAAATCTTCGCCCGAATCATTAAAATCATAGTAACCTCTATTCTTTAACAAATCGATGATACGATCGCGTTCTTCCTCAAATTTGTCAAAATTATATTGATCTCCAGCATGCAAAACAGTTTGTTTTCCAATAGAAGAATTAAGATATTCTTCTATTTTTTGATCAGATATTTTTTGATCATATGTTTCGATATAAGAAGGTTCCCCTAACTTAATATCATAAATAGTTTCTGCTTTTTTCGCAACAGAATCTTTATTATAGGAAACAGCTACTTTCGAATCGAAATAACCTTTGTCATGAAATAATCTATTTAAGTTCTTTGCCGAAAATTCTGATTGTTGTTCATCCAACAAAACTGGAGCCTCACCTTGACTATAATAAAGACGTTCTTTCCATAAACTGTGCCCAACATATTCGCTAAGATTATTCTTCGTTAGTAAACTGTCCAATAATTTTTGGTTACGAACCGAAGCATCTTGTCGATAATATTCCTGAAAAGTTTCATCAAATTTTGCAGGAGACCAATTATAAACCCATTGCCAAAGAGGGAAAAAACCAAGGAACTTACCAGCTGGTTTTTGTTTCACATAATCACTTAAATCTTTGTTGATTATAGTTTTTTTCTTCTTAATATCGGGATCTTCTTTATCGTAGATAAATTTGTTCTTTACAAACAAATATTTTCCTTCAGGTACTTTTTTAGTTGTACTACAGCTATAAAAAAGTAAACCTAAACAAGAGATAAGTGTTATATTTGTTGTAATTTTTTTTTGCATAAATATGTTATCAAATAACGTTATTAAGATAATAACTTCTCTGGGTTCTAAAAAATATAGACAAAAATATAATTTGTTTGTCGTAGAAGGTGTTAAAAATATTGGGGAAGTTATAAAAAGTTCTATAAATATTAAAGAATTATTTATAACTGAAGACTTTTGGCCAGAAGCTACACATATCAAAAAGACTTTTATTGAAGAAAAAGACTTGAAAAAGATCAGTTTCTTAACTACTCCGAATGTAGGTTTAGCACTTTGTGAATTACCTAATTATAACGAAAACATCAAGTTGAATGGTTTAAGTATTGCTTTGGATGATATTCGAGATCCAGGTAATTTAGGAACAATTATCCGCTTGGCTGATTGGTTTGGTGTAGAGGATATTTTGTGTACCAAAGAATCTGTTGATATGTACAACCCAAAAGTTGTGATGTCGACAATGGGCTCTTTTACACGAGTGAAAGTTCATTATATCGATTTGGAGAAATACTTGTCTGACTATAAAGGAAACATTTTCGGGACTTTTATGGAAGGAGAATCTATTTATGAACAAACACTTCCACAAGAAGGTATCTTGGTAATGGGGAACGAAGCGAATGGAATTTCTCCAGAAATCGAGAAGTTAACGACAAATAAACTAAGTATTCCGTTCTTTGGGAAAAATGGTTCTACCGAAAGTCTCAACGTAGCTGTTGCAACAAGTGTCATCTTAGGCGAGTTTAAGTCTCAACTTTCGCACAAATCATAAAAAAAACTTAATGTTTCTAAACGGGTAACTATTCCACAAATAAATATATACTTTAGTAGAAACAAACAATAAGATTAAGAAAAAACACATGAAATATGTAGCGGTTGTTCTTGCTTCTGCAATGCTGTTTATGGGAAGCTGTAGCAAGAAAAACGAACAAAAAGAAGAAGTTAGAAAGAAGGATCCTCATGCTTTGCGCTATGATTCGTTGGATTGGAAAGCAGATTTCAAGCCAATGAAGTACACACAAGCAGAACTTAATGATTACAGAAATAAACTAAACACCTATTATAAAGACTTTTGGGTTGACGGGAAAGTGAGCGGAGGTTTGTTGGTTGTGAAGAATGGGCAAGTACTTTTAGAGCAATATCAAGGGATGGCAGACGAAAGACATAAGCGTCCAATCACTGCCGAAACGCCTATTCACATAGCATCTATCTCGAAAGTTTTTACATCTATGGCGATACTTAAGCTGGTCGAGAAAGGTAAAATCAAATTAGATCAAAAAGTAAATACAATATTAGAAGGTTTTCCTTACGACGATATCACGGTTCGTAATTTGCTAAATCACCGCAGTGGTTTGCCAAATTATGCCAACGTTTTGTGGAATAACAAGAAGGTAATGATGGATCGCGAGAAACCAATTTCTAATCAAGATGTGTTAGATATCTTTAGAGAATTTGACGTTAAACAAATTCGTCCCGCAGACAAAGGGTTTTATTACTCGAACACCAACTTCGCTTTCCTTGCTTTAGTAATCGAAAAGATTATGAAAATACCTTATCCGAAAGCAATGAAATACATGGTTTTTGACCCTCTTGAGATGAATAACACCTTTGTTTTTGAGTATGATCGCGATAAAGATACAGTAGCTCGTTCTTACAAATACAATGGTTACGAGTGGGCTTGGGATGATTTTGACCGCACGTATGGAGACAAAAATATCTACTCAACGCCAAGAGATCTTTACAAGTTAGATGTTGCCATGTATTCAGACGATTTTTTACCGAAGAAGATCAAGAAAGAAGCTTTCAAAGGATATAGTTACGAGCAGAAAGGTTTCAAAAATTATGGGCTTGGAATGCGCTTGTTAGAATATGACAATGGTAAAAAATTATTGTATCACAATGGTTGGTGGCACGGGAATAACACAGTTTTTGTACACGATGTTAACAATCAATTTACGGTAATTGCATTAGGAAACAAGCAGAATAAGAATATATATAGTGCATTTAAATTGGCTGGACTTACAGGAACTTATCCGCTAAAAGCACCAAATAAAGATTCGATGAGATTGCATCAAAAACCAATTGTACCAAAAACAACAGCAAAACTTTCGACCAAAGTTTCAAGATAATAGCAAGGCTTTCTTATATAAGAAAGCCTTTTTTATTTTTATGATATAATGTATTTTATTGATAATCAATAGTTTTATTTTGTTAATTAAATATAAAGTATTAACTTAAAGATAATTAACTGTTAATCTATAAATACTTTTAATTATGGCTGTAAAATACAACGTTATTCAGAAGGCTTACCCAGGAGATCCTATGGCGCCTAAAAAGTTCTACGCAAATTCTATTGCAGATGGTGAAGTATCACTTCGAAATTTGAGTAAAGAAATTGCGCAAACCTCATCTGTTAGTGAGAGTGATGTGTATGCAACATTGATTGATTTGGCTAAAATGTTATCGAAACATTTGTCTGATGGAAAGATTGTTCGCTTAGGAGATTTTGGTTCTTTTCAAATAAGTATTAGTAGCGAAGGAATGGATGCAATGAACAAAGTAAATTCTGCTTCTATAAAAAGTGCTAAAATACTTTTTAGACCTGGTCTCGATTTACGAGATACTTTAGCTACTTTAAAGTATGAGAAAAAGAAATAGTTGAGATAATTTTTCTAATTTCTAATTGAAGTAAATAAAAAACGTCAAGTGGTTTTCATTAAAACCACTTGACGTTTTGTTTAAAACCTCCTTATGTTTTATATAAAAGATAAGGAGGTTTTATAAAAAGTTTATTTATATCTCAATTGAATAATCATTAACAACATAGAAACATAGACTATGAAAACTAAAAAATATTTAGATGAATTAACTTATGAAATAATAGGTTCTGCTATAGAAGTTCATAAAATAATGGGTAGAGGATTATTAGAAAGTGTTTATCATCAATGCTTAAAAGAAGAATTAAATCATAGGAAAATAAATTTTCTCACAGAAATGAAGGTTCCAGTTGTCTATAAAGAAAAACTGCTTGATCTTGATTTTCGTTGTGATCTCTATGTAGAAAATAGTATAGTTGTTGAGTTAAAAGCTGTGCAAGATATTTTTCCTACTTATGAAGCTCAATTATTAACTTATATGAAACTACTGAAATGTCCAAAAGGAATACTAATCAACTTCAATTGTTTTAACATATTTAATGAAGGATAAAAAACGTATGTTAATGAGTTTTTTACTCATCTTCCAAATTATTAAACCCATGTATTTATATTATTAGAATAGATAGATTTTTAATTTTGTTTTGGTAAAATATTAACCACATAGAAACATAGAAATTGATTAATTGTGATTTATTTATAAACTTTCAGTTATTAACTTAAGTAAAGTTACTGTGAAAACTATAAGTCTATTCAAATCTTTATCAATATTTAACCTATGTCTCTATGTGGTTAAAAAAGATAAAATATTAACCACATAAAGACATAGATAAAGATATAACTTGTGTTTTAAAGTATTAAAAAAAGAAAAGTATAAAACTTTATAAGCTTCTTACTGCTTAATATCCATAATATCTCGCAATACATTCCCAAAGATATTAAACCCAAGAACCAATAACATAATAGCTAATCCCGGTAGAATTGCCAAATGTTGTTTCCCTAAAATAATATGATTATAATGTTCTTTTATGATATTTCCCCAAGACGGAGTAGGAGGTTGTGCGCCAATTCCAAGAAAACTAAGACCGCTTTCTACTAAAATTGCCGAAGCAAAATTGGCAGCAGATATAACGATAATAGGTGCAACAACGTTAGGTAATATTTGGTTGAAGATAATTCTTGTGTCCGAAAATCCTAAAGCTTTTGCTGCTTCTACAAATTCTTTTTCTCTGTATGATAGGAATTGTCCGCGAACTACACGTGCAACTTCTACCCACATCGTTAGTCCAACTGCGATAAATATCTGCCAAAATCCTTTTCCAATAGCTAAGGTAATTGCAATAACCAATAGTAATGTTGGGATAGACCACACAACGTTTATCAACCACATTATAATGTTATCTGTTCGTCCCTTGTAATAACCTGCAAGAGCGCCCAAGGAAATTCCGACAACTAATGAAATGAAAACAGCGATAAACCCGATAAGAAAAGAAATTCTTGTCCCGATGATTAATCTAGAATAAAAGTCTCTTCCGTAAGAATCTGTTCCAAGTAAATAGGTTTTTGTATAGATAAAATCCTTCTCTATATCTTGCGTTTTGATGTTATGCTTTGTCCAAGTTAACAAATCTATCTTTATTGCTTCACCACTTAGTCCGTTCCCTATATATGGAATATAAGTAATGCTTTGTCCATCTCTTTTGTAAGATGTAATACTTATTTGTTCGGTATCGATTTCTTTCCCGAATATAAAATCAGAAAAGTTCGTTTTTCCTGAATAATTAGGTAAAGGGATTTCGATTGTTTTTTGCTGATAACCTATAGGTGAATATGCAATGGTTAGGTCCTGTCTGTTTGCATTTTCCGTTTTGTCGGACGCAAAGACATAAGCAAAAATAGAAATGATTGCAGCTAATACTATTACACTAAAAGAAAGAACACCAAGGGTGTTCTTTCTTAATTTATTGAATATGATTTGAGAAAATGAACCGTTTTCTTGTTCCATTATTTAATGTCTCTTAAAACGTTAACAGCTTCGTTTAAATAAAAGTCTTTTTGCATTCCTTTGAACCAATTGTTACGTTTAGCTTTTAGAACAGTATCTGTTTTAGTAGTTGCTAAATCGTTTTGATTCATTGTAAATTTGAAATTGTTTTTATACTTGTCTAAAGTTTCGAATTTCTTGATTTTATCTTCGCGTGTTTTACGGTACGTTTTGTAATCTTCTAAGTTCAAAGGAATCTCTTTTACGTCTTCCATTGATTTGATGAACTTGAAACTTTCGTTCATTAATGCTAAGTGAGCATTGTTTGCCAAACGAGTTTTACTGTTCGTTTTAATCTTCGCTAAATCGAAAGCAGAAGGCCATTTTGCAATAACCAATGGTTTGATTTGATCCCAGTTCAAGGCTTCTGAACGAGAAGCTTCGCTGATATCTTCGTAAGTGAATTGATCAACTAATGCAATGTCCGATTGAACTCCTTTCAATTGTGTAGAACCTCCGTTTACTCGGTAGAATTTTTGTATTGTTAACTTAATAGCGCCTAACTCATCACTTCCCGACTGACGATCTAAAGGCAAGATTGTTTGTACAGTACCTTTACCAAAGGTTTGCGGAGAACCCACGATAACAGCGCGACCATAGTCTTGCATTGCTGCAGCAAAAATCTCTGACGCAGATGCAGAAAGCTCGTTAACCATTACTACTAAAGGTCCGTCGTATGCGATAGAATTATCTTTGTCTTCGTGAATTTTAAGCATTCCGTCCGAACGTCTCACCTGAACAATTGGTCCTTGATTGATGAACAATCCAGAGATTTTAACTACCTCTTCAAGAGAACCTCCTCCATTATTTCTAACATCGAAGACAAGACCTTTGATGTTTTCTTTCTTCAATATATCAATTTCTTTCTTGATATCATCCGAAGGATAACGTCCGCCTTCTTTTCCCATTGGAGTGTAGAACTCAGGTAAATAGATGATTCCGTATTTATCTCCCTTCTCGTCCGTAATAACAGATGAGCGAGCAAACACTTCCTCTGATTCAATCACTTCACGAATCAAAGAGATTGTTTGTTGAGAACCGTCTTTTTTCTGAATAGTTAAGACAACTTCTGTTCCTTTCTTCCCTTTAATTAGGCGAATAGCATCGCTTAAAATCATCCCAACGATGTTTTTAGCTTCACCATTTTTCCCTTGTGCAACTTTAATGATCTTGTCACCAACTTCTAATTTATTGCTCTTCCAAGCTGGTCCGCCAACAATTAATTCAGCAATTGTAGCGTAACCTCTTTTGTCTTGTATTTTGGCTCCAATTCCTTCCATTTGTCCAGACATTTCGAATTCGAAATCCTCTTTACTTGTTGGAGAGAAGTATGTTGTGTGCGGATCGTATTGTTCTGTGAACGAGTTCATGTAAATAGAAAAATAGTTCTCGCGTTTTGTTTGTTTTATACGACGGAAATAGTCAGAAATCAAGTCTTTAACTTCTTCACGCGCCATCTTTTCTACTTCTGCAAAAGGCGTATCTTTTGTGATTTTCTTTTTCTCATCTGCCAAAGGATCTTTTATAGGTTTTATAGAAGAAGAGTTGTCTAATGTATCTTTCTTTTGACCTTTTAATTCGTCTTGCATTGAAATGATTTCTAACATCACGTTATATTTCAAATATTTGCGCCACAAATCTTTTGATTCGTTCTTATCTTTCGCGAATTTTGATGTTTTATAATCGATGTTGAAATTCTCTTTTTGATTGAAATCAAAAGGTTTTGACAAGGCATCCATCGAATATTTTTCAGCGTCAGCAATACGTTTGTAGATTGTGTCAACAGTAGAATTGTAGAAACCTAAGTTTTCTGATTTGTAATAATCATCTAAATTGTGATAATCTTTTTTGAATAGATCATAATCAGATTGCAATAAAAAACGTTTGCTTGGATCAATGTATTCTAAATATTTATTGAAAACATTTTCCGAAAATTTATCATCTACAGTAGCAGGTTTGTAATGTAGGTAAGTTAGGGTGTTTCGTGTATTTTTTACGATTAACTTTTCTCTTTCTTCATCTGTGTCTAGCATGGGTTTGCAAAAGCAAAAAGCAAGCAAACTCATTGATAAAAACGATAGTAATACATACGTTTTTTTAATTAACATATTGCGTTGGTATTATATAAATTAATAATTTAAGACTCCTTCAAATATAAAACAAAAAAGAAATTAGAAGGAAGTTTTTTACATTTGTAAAAATGATGAATAAAAGTAAGAATAAAATATGGAAAGACCGCTAATTTTAGTTACAAATGATGATGGAGTAACTGCGCCTGGAATAAGAGCGTTGATAGAGATTGCAAAAGGATTTGGAGAAGTTTATGTTGTTGCGCCAGATAGTCCGCAAAGTGGAATGGGGCATGCGGTGACAATAAATTCGACATTGTTTTGTGATGAAATAGAAGTTGATGAAGATGTAAAAGAGTATGCGTGTTCTGGAACGCCAGTGGATTGTGTGAAATTGGCTGTTTCGCAAATTTTACCTCGTAAACCAGATTTGTGTATTTCGGGAATTAATCACGGATCGAATTCGTCGGTGAATGTGATTTATTCGGGAACAATGTCTGCTGCTGTAGAAGCTGGAATAGAAGGGATTCCTGCGATTGGTTTTTCGTTGTGTGATTTTGCTTATAATGCTGATTTTAAAGCTGGAGAAGAATTTATTAAAACAATTATTGATCAAGTTTTAAAACATAAATTACCAAAAGGTGTAGTGTTGAATGTTAATATTCCGAAGTTGAAAGAACATGAAATAAAAGGAATAAAAGTTTGTCGCCAAGCTGATGCAAAATGGGAAGAAAAATTTGATAAACGTGAAGATCCTCGTGGAAGAACGTATTATTGGATGAGTGGAGAGTTTAAAAATCTTGACAAAGGTGAAGATACAGACGAACGTGCTTTAGAGGAGGGTTATGTTTCTGTTGTACCAGTTCGTTATGATTTGACAGCCCATCATTTTTTACCAGATTTAAGAAATTGGGATTTGTTCTAAGTTCGTTAAATCTACATTCAGAATGATAAAGCATAAAAAAAGGACTTCAATTGAAGTCCTTTTTTTTAAAATATTGAAATAATTATTTTACTAATTTTTTCTCAGCGTCACGATAGAAATTTTCTTTTTGTTCGTTTCCTAAAGTTTTGTAAGCTTGAATTAAGTTACGAATAACTTGACGATTTTCTGGTTGAATTTCGTACATTTTTTCAAGATAAGGAGCTGCTTCTGTAAACAAAGCTTTGCGTTTTACTTCGTTTGCATTATAAATTTCTTTCTCTTTTTTAGATGTTCCTAAATTGTTGTTCATTGTTTCAACAATTTCTTTGTCTGGTTGCAAAATAGCTAAAACTAAATTGTTGTAAGACTCGAAATGTTTAGGATTTAATTCAATCGCTTTTTTGAACAAGTTTTTAGATTCTTCTGCTTTAGAAGCGTCATCTAAATATAAAACTCCTAAGTTGTAATAATTTTGTGCATCGTTTGGATTAATTTTAATCGCTTCTTCGATACGTTTTGTCATTTTATCAGAGTTTCCAGAAACTTGGTAAATTCCAGTTGCGATATTGTTGATGTCAGCATCTTTTGGATATTTTGTAGTTGCTTCTTCTACGATAGTATCGTATTTTTTCGCATTGTACAATCCATTAAGTGCTAAAACATACATGTCACGGTTGTAATCTTTTGTTTGATTAGCTGATTTACCAGTGAATCCTTTTGCCGCTAATTCTTTCAAAATCGTTAACGATTTATCATAATCAGCTGCGTTGTAAAAACAGATTGCAGCTTGATATTTATAGATATCTTCTTTTGTACCTAAAGCTTCAACTAAGTTGAAAACATTTAAGAATTTTGTTCCAGCCTCAGTAAATTGTTTTGCGTCCATTGCTTTGTTTGCAGCGTCTAATTCTTTGTTTGCTAAATTAGAAACTTCAGATTGCAACAAGAAACCATATTTTGGTTGTAAAGCAACTTCTTTCGCTTTTGCGTAATTACCACTAGCTGTAGCTTTATCTAAATCGGCTTGAGAATAGTAAAATTCGTCTTTTTTAGAGTCTTTATTTTTGACTTGCCAAACTTTACCGTTTTCGTATTTAGATAATTTTGCTAAATCTTGACTTGCTTTTGTAACGTCACCTTTTGCTAAGTTTTCTTTTGCTGATTTATTATATTTTTCAGCTAAAACTGTAGGTTCTGTCGTTAATTCTTCTGTGTTAGTTTGAGCGAATGATGTCGACATTGCTAAAACTAATCCTAAACTAAATAATAATTTTTTCATTGATTATTCATTATTTGGATCCTCAGCAGGCGTTTCTTCTGCTTGAGTTTCGTTGTTTTCGTTTGTGTTTTCTACAACAATTGGATTTCCTTCTTCATCAAGTTCTACTTCGTTTTCCAATTCTTCTTCAACTTGTACTTTTGCAATTGCTGCAATTTCGTCGTTCTTTTTCAAGTTAATCAATCGAACACCTTGTGTTGCACGACCCATTACACGAATTTCATCTAAACCAGTTCTAATAGCAACTCCAGATTTATTAATGATCATTAAATCATCTTCGTCTGTAACAGCCTCAATCGCGATTAATTTTCCTGTTTTATCAGTAATATTAAGTGTTGTTACACCTTTACCTCCACGATTTGTTTCACGATAATCTTCGATAGAAGAACGTTTTCCGTAACCTTGTTCAGAAACAACTAATACAGTTTCTTTTTCTACATCAGTCACAACAATCATCCCGATAACCTCATTATCTGGTTGATCTCCTAAGTTGATTCCGCGAACACCAGAAGCAGTACGACCCATTGGACGAACTTTCTCATCTTCGAAACGGATAGCTTTACCATATTTAGAAGCGATCATAATTTGAGATTTACCATCTGTTAATAAAGCTTCTAATAATGTGTCACCTTCGCGAACAGTAATTGCGTTGATACCATTAACACGTGGACGAGAATAAGCTTCTAAAGATGTTTTCTTGATGATACCATTTTTAGTTACCATGATTACGTAATTATTATTTACGTATTCTTCGTTCATTAAATCATGTGTAAGGATATATGCTTTTACTTTATCATCTGGCTCGATGTTAATCAAATTCTGAATTGCACGACCTTTAGATGTTTTAGAACCTTCTGGAATTTCGTACACACGCATCCAATAACATTTTCCTTTTTCTGTAAAGAATAACATGTATTGGTGGTTAGATGCCGAAACCATATACTCTAAGAAATCTTCGTCACGTGTTGTAGCGGCTCTATTACCAACTCCTCCACGAGATTGTTTGCGGTATTCAGAAAGTGGTGTACGTTTGATGTAACCCATGTGAGAAATCGTTAAAACAACTTGCTCATCAGGAATTAAATCTTCGATATTTAAGTCTCCACCTGCGTAATCGATATCTGTACGACGTTCGTCACCATATTTTTTACGAATTTCTAATAACTCATCTTTGATAATTTGCATACGTAAATCTTCGTTTGCTAAAATATCTTTCAAATGGTTAATCATTTTCATGATTTCTTCGTACTCTTCACGAATTTTATCAATCTCAAGACCAGTCAATGTACGTAAACGTAAATCTAAGATTGCACGTGCTTGAATTTCTGATAACTCGAAAGCTTCCATTAATCCTGTGCGCGCTTCGTCTGGTGTTGCAGATTCGCGAATGATTTTAATTGCACGATCAAGATCATCTTGTGTTCCGATTACTTTCATGTAACCTTCTAAGATATGAGCTCTTTCTTGCGCTTTTCTCAATTCGTATTCCGTACGACGAACAATCACTTCGTGACGATGTTCTACGAAATGATAAATCATGTCTTTCAAATTCAATTGCTCTGGTCTACCTTTTACCAACGCAATGTTATTTACACTGAAAGATGATTGTAATTGAGTAAATTTATATAGTTTATTTAAAACGACGTTAGGAACCGCATCCATTTTAAGGACATAAACGATACGCATACCTTTACGGTCAGATTCGTCACGAATCTCAGAAATACCATCTAATTTACCATCTTTTACCAACTCAGCAGTTTTTGCAATCATATCTGCCTTGTTAACTTGGTAAGGAATTTCTGTAGCGATAATACAATCGCGACCATGTACTTCTTCGAAATTAGTTTTTGCACGTAAAACAACACGTCCACGTCCAGTTTCGAAAGCTTGTTTTACACCATCATAGCCATAGATAGTACCTCCTGTTGGGAAGTCTGGCGCTTTGATGTATTGTGTTAATTCGTCAATTGTAATCTCACGATTGTCGATGTATGCAATTGTTCCGTCAATAACTTCTGTTAAGTTATGTGGCGCCATATTTGTTGCCATACCAACCGCAATACCAGATGCACCATTTACTAATAAGTTTGGAACACGAGTAGGTAATACAGTAGGTTCTTGGATAGTATCGTCAAAGTTTAGTTGAAAGTCAACTGTCTCTTTATCTAAATCAGCTAATAATTCGTCTGAAATTTTTTGAAGTCTTGCTTCAGTATAACGCATTGCAGCAGGTGGATCACCATCTACAGAACCGTAGTTACCTTGTCCGTCAACTAATAAGTAACGCAAAGACCATGGTTGCGCCATACGTACCATTGTGTCGTAAACAGAACTGTCGCCGTGTGGGTGAAATTTACCTAAAACTTCCCCTACAATACGTGCCGACTTTTTGTAAGAACGATTAGAAAAAACACCTAATTCATACATTCCGAATAATACTCTACGGTGTACAGGTTTTAAGCCATCACGCACATCCGGAAGCGCACGAGATACGATTACCGACATCGAATAATCGATGTAAGCGGATTTCATTTCATCCTCAATGTTAATTGGGATTAGTCTTTCTCCTTCAGTCATATTGTTTTGTTATATAAGGTGGCTAATATACGAATTTTAAGCTAAAAAAAGATTGATAAAAACAAGATATTTGATGTTTTATGAAAGTTTTAAGGAAACTTTTCTAATCCTTCTAAAAATAGCTTTGTTTTATCCTCGTAAATGATATTGTTGATAAGTTTTAATTGTTATTGTTTTAATTTTCTCTTGCTTAACAAAAAAATGTTTTTATATTTGCACTTCGAAAATTACAAAGTGTAGAACGGAACGCGGTTTACTATTAATTCAGCTTTTTTGTAATTTTCTATCAATTTGATTTTTGAATTAATAATAATAACTGTATATTTGCAACCCATTCGAGTAATGGATTAGAAACTTAGTAAAGATGAGTAAGAGAACATTTCAACCAAGTAACAGAAAAAAAAGAAACAAACACGGATTCCGTGAGCGTATGGCTTCTAAAAACGGGCGCAAAGTATTAGCTGCTCGTAGAAAGAAAGGAAGAAAAGCATTAACTGTTAGTGAAGTAAGAGCTAAAAGATAATCGCTACAATTCATAAAAAATAAGCTTGAAGGTCGTTCTTTCAAGCTTTTTTTTTACATTTGTTTTAAAGACTGTAGAAAAGTATGGAAGCTAAAAATGTAATTGAGTTAAGTCAATCATCTATATATCAAAGAAATCATTTAGTATTATCTGACGTTAATTTTACACTTAATGAAGGAGAATTTGTCTACCTTATTGGAAAAACAGGAAGTGGAAAAAGTAGTTTGTTGAAAGTGCTTTATGGTGATTTGCCGCTTCAATCGGGACAAGGTTCTGTGGTTGGAATGGATTTGAAATCATTGAAAACAAGTAAGATTCCTGATCTTAGAAGACATTTAGGAATTGTTTTCCAAGATTTCCAATTGTTAACAGATCGTACAGTTGAGCAAAATTTGACGTTCGTTTTGAAAGCAACAGGTTGGAAAGATAAGGCTACAATCGATAAACGTATTGATGAGGTTTTAGATTCGGTAGGGATGTTGTCAAAAAAGAAAATGATGCCTTTCCGTCTTTCTGGAGGAGAACAACAGCGTGTTTCTATAGCTCGTGCTTTATTAAATCATCCTGAATTAATTTTAGCAGATGAGCCTACAGGAAACCTAGATCCAGAAACGTCAAATGATATTATGGATTTATTGTTGTCGGTATCGAAAGAAAATAATTGTGCAGTTTTGATGGCTACACACGATTATGAAATTATTCGTCGCTATCCTGCGCGTAAAGTGCGTTGTGAAGACGGAAGATTATTTGAAGTTGCGGAAGCGATATCAGAATAAGATAAATTACACAATATAATTTTAAAGAAAGAGTTTACTTAGTTGTAGACTCTTTTTTTTGTTAAATAATTAACTAACTAATGTATCAAGGTAATAAACTTCATTTTATAAGTATGGATGTTCCATTTCCTCCCAATTATGGAGGTGTTATAGATGTTTTTTATAAATTGAAAGCATTTCATCAACTTGGGATTGAGATTCATTTACATCTGTTTGGGTTTAATGAAATAGAAAGCGATGTTTTAAGAAAATATGCTAAAGAAGTTTATTTTTATCCAATACATCAAAAGCCTAATTATATTTTTAAGAAATATCCTATTTCAGTAAGATCGAGGGATAGTCAATTATTGTATGAACGAATTAAATCGTTGAAAGCTCCTATTTTTTTTGAAAGTCTAAAAACAACATTTATTTTGAATAAATATACTCTTGAAGGTTATTCTAAATATTTGAGACTACATAATATTGAGCAAAATTATTTTTCCGGATTGGCTGAAAGCGAAAAGAATCTAGCGAAAAAAGCATTGTTTTATATTGAGGCAAAAAAATATATCCAATACGAAAATATTATCCACCAGTTTGATGAAGTTTTTACACTTTCTAAATTTGAACAAAATTATATTCAAGAAAAATATAATAAAGGAAAATTTGTACCTGTTTTTCATGGAAATGAAACTTTTCAATCATTAAGTGAAAAAGGAGAATTTGCTTTGTATCACGGAGATTTGAGAGCTTCGGACAATTGTAAAGTAGTCGATTTCTTGATAGAAGTTTTTAAAGAAATTGATTATCCTTTCGTTATTGCTTCAGGTTCTAGAGAGGATTGGGTAAAAGCAAAAATTAAAAATCATCCACATATACAATTTGTTAAATTGAAAGATTTTAATCATTTGAAAAAACTTTTCGCAAAAGCTCATCTTAATATTGCGTGGTCTTTTCAGGAATCTGGGACAAAGCTAAAAGTAATAAATGCATTATTCAATAGTCGTTTTTCGATAATTAATGAAAATGTAATAGATGATGAGAAAATTAGTGGACTTTGTGTTCAAGTTTTGAATAAATTAGAGTTGATAAAAGCTATTAATCATTTAAAAAATAAACCTTTTTTAGGGTCAGAAGAATATATTGATACGCTTGAATATGATTTGAATGATAAATTGAATGCCAAAATTATTTTGAAACAAATTTTTAATTAACTTTATGATTATGAACAGAAATCAATTTGCAGATATAATTTTACAACGATTAATTGATCAAAAGGAAGAAATAAGTCAACAATATAATAGTAGCAAAGATAAGATCGGTTATTTTTGGGTTGATGATCTATTACCAGAAGAATTAGTTTTGGAGATAAATCAAGTTTTTCCACAAGAAAAAGAAATGGTGTTGAAAAAAAGTTTGAAAGAAGATAAATATATTGCTGTTCAAATGGATCAATATCATCCTATTTTAGAAGAAATTATTTACGCTTTTCAAGATGAAAGAATCGTAAATTTGATTGCTGAGATTTGCGAAATAAAACAACCTATTCCAGATTCATCTTTGTATGCTGGAGGTTTGTCTATGATGGGAAATCGTCAATTTTTGCAGCCTCATTTGGATAATTCTCACGATGCGAAAAGAGAATTGTGGCGTGTGTTGAATTTATTGTATTATGTAACGCCAGACTGGAAAGAAGAATATGGTGGTAATTTAGAAATTTGGCCAAATGGATTGAAAAATGATCAAATTACGATTTTTAGTAAATTCAATCGATTAGCGGTAATGGCAACGCATAATGATTCTTTGCATTCGGTTTCTCCAATAAAGTTTGAAGGTTTTAGAAAATGTGTTTCAAATTATTATTTTTCTAAAGAACCTTTAAGAGAAACAGATTCTTTTCATGTGACTTCATTTAGAGGTCGTCCAGAGCAAAAGGTTTTGGATCAAGTTTTGCAAGTTGATAATGCACTAAGAATGGGCGTTAGAAAAGTATTTAAAAAAGGAGTAGTGGAAAATCCGCATATTTATAAAAAATAAAAAAGTAGATTANNTAATCTACTTTTTTATTTTTTCAAAAATCTCCTTCAATTTCAATTCTTCATTTTCCCAACAAAGTTCGTTTGCAGCATTTGCAAGATTTTCTTGGTAACTTCTTTTTCCTTCGTCTAAGATTTCTTGTAGTTTTTCAGCCAAATGTTTTGGATAGTGGTTGTCAATCACTTTTCCAACTTTATACTCTTCGACTATTTTTTTTATTTCTGGTAAATTTGTTGCTAAAATTGGTACTCTAGCTTGAATAAAGTCAAATAATTTATTCGGTAGAGCGTAGCGATAGCTTAATCCTAAATCTTCTTCCATACTCATTCCTACATCAGCTAAAGGTGTTATAGTTTTTAAAGTTTTTGGGGGAATATTTCCTAAAAAATGAATGCGATTAGTTAAGTCTAAATCTTTTACCAATTGTTCGTATTCAGTTTTTTTAGGCCCTTCGCCAGCAATCCAAAATTGACAATTATCAATGTGTTTGAACGCTTCAATCATTCTGTCAATTCCTCGACTCATGTTAATTGCGCCTTGATACAATAATATTTTATCGTTTGTTGGATTTTCGGGTAAGCGAAAGAAAATTAAATCTTGTTTATCGTTAAGTTTTGTTCGGTTGGGAACATTTCTAATCACAGCCGGATTAGCACCATATTCCTTGCGAAACCAATTGGCATATCCATCACTTACGGTATAAAAATACTTGATTTTTGGAACAAGAGAACGTTCTAAAGTTTTCCAAACTTTTTTTGTTTTAGGACGATTGTGTAATGATGGCAATTCTGAATAAATTTCGTGACTATCAAAAACTAAAGGAATTTTTTTGATTTTACTTACCAAATAAAAAGGAAGTAAGCTATCTAAATCATTCGCTAGTAAAATAGTTTGTTTATCCGCTTTTTTAAGTAAAGTGAAAAATAATTTGTAATTGAATTCAGCATACTTTTTCATTGTTGATTGATTCTTTTGTTCCATCAAAAATGTCTTGTACGGTTTATTCAATTTCGGTCTACCGTTTATAGTCGCGCCAATCAATTCTACATCGTATCCAAATTTTAACAAAGAATGGCAAACTTTATCTAATCTTTGATCCGTTTCAATATTATTTAGTACAGCAGATAGGATTTTCAATTTTATGGTTTTTGAAGATTATTTTCCAGGTTTGAAGATGATATAATACGCCTGAACTAAAAATAAAATCGCATTTGGAATAAGGACTGGCCAAGCCTCGATCATAGCAGCATAAATTACAAAACATACACAACCAATTGCATTGATAATGCGGATAATTGTAATCTTCGAAAAAAAGAATGCTAGTACAATAAAGACTGAAGCAAGATAGCCAAAAATATCAGCTATACCAATGTTAGATAAAAAATCCATAAAACGATAAATAAGAATGATAAAGTATAGGCAAAATTATGAAAAATAAGTCGATAACTTTGTGTAAATTTGCACAATGATAGAAACTTTATCAAAGATAAAACACAAAGATTCGCCAAACTTCTTTTTACTTGCTGGTCCATGTGCCATCGAAAGTGAAGATATGGCTTTGAGAATTGCTGAAAAAGTAGTAACAATTACTGATAAATTAGAGATTCCTTATGTTTTTAAAGGATCTTTCAAAAAAGCAAATCGTTCTCGTATTGATAGTTTTACAGGGATTGGAGATGAAAAAGCATTGAAAATTATTCAAAAAGTTGGAGAAACTTTTGATGTTCCAACAACTACAGATATTCACGAACCTTTTCATGCAGAAATGGCGGCGGCTTATGTAGATGTGCTACAAATTCCTGCTTTCTTGGTTCGTCAAACCGATTTAGTGGTTGCAGCTGCACAAACTGGAAAACATGTTACGTTGAAAAAAGGTCAATTTCTTTCGCCAGAAGCAATGAAATTTCCTGTAGAAAAAGTAACAGATTCTGGTAATAATAATGTAGCAATTATCGAGCGTGGAACAATGTTAGGTTACGGAGATTTAGTGGTAGATTATCGTGGAATTCCTGTGATGCAAAATTATGCACCAGTTATTTTAGATATCACACATTCTTTACAACAACCAAATCAGGCTTCAGGTGTAACAGGAGGAAAGCCAGAATTAATCGAAACGATTGCTAAAGCTGGAATTGCTGTTGGTGCTGATGGTATTTTTATCGAAACGCATCCAGATCCTAAAAATGCAAAAAGTGACGGTGCAAACATGTTACAATTAGATTTGTTAGAAGACTTATTAACTAAATTAGTTAGAGTTCGTCAGGCAATTCTATAAAAATAATTTTTAAAGAAAATTTATTAAATAATACTTAGTCAAGTTGATTAAGTATTTTTAATTTTTTTAGATAATGGATAATTTAATTCAGAAATATAATATTCCAGGACCTCGTTACACAAGTTATCCAACTGTTCCGTTTTGGGACAATGATGATTTTACTAAACAAGGTTGGATTGAAACTTTTCAACGATCTTTCGATGAAAGTAATGTAGAAGAAGGAATATCAATTTATATTCATTTACCTTATTGCGAGTCGTTGTGTACGTTTTGTGCATGTAACAAACGTATTACGAAACAACATTCGGTAGAAGTTCCGTATATTGATACAGTTTTGAAAGAATGGAGATTATATGTGGATTTATTTTCATCTCGACCAAAAATTAAAGAAATTCATTTAGGAGGAGGAACACCAACGTTTTTTTCTCCAGAAAATTTGAAGAAATTAATTGATGGTATTTTTGAATATGCGGATGTAGCTGAAGGACACGAATTTAGTTTAGAAGGTCATCCAAATAACACAACAAGAGAACATTTACAGGCTTTATACGATTTAGGTTTTAGACGTATTTCGTATGGTGTACAAGATTATGATCTGAAAGTTCAGGAAGCGATCAATCGTGTTCAACCTTTCGAGAATGTGAAAAGAGCAACCGAAGAAGCGCGCGAAATTGGTTTTACATCGATTTCTCACGATTTGATTTTTGGTCTTCCACATCAAACAATGGAAGGAATGATGGAAACTATTAATTTGACAAAAGAATTAAATCCAGATCGTATTTCGTTTTACAGTTATGCGCATGTGCCGTGGATAAAAGGTGTTGGACAACGTGGTTTTCAGGACGATGATTTGCCTTCACCAGAATTGAAACGTGCATTATATGAAGAAGGAAAGAAAATGTTCGAGGAAATGAACTATTTCGAAGTTGGAATGGATCATTTTGCCTTAGAACAAGACTCGATGTATCAATCGATGAAAAACCATACATTACATCGTAATTTTATGGGATATTCTTCTTCGAAAACACAATTAATGGTTGGTTTAGGAGTTTCTTCTATCAGTGATTCTTGGTATAGTTTTGCACAAAACGAGAAGACAGTAGAAGAGTACGAAAAATCAATCAATAACGGAGAATTATCCGTTTTCAAAGGACATATATTATCAGAAGAAGATTTGATTATGCGTCGTCATATTCTAAATTTAATGTGTAATTTAGAAACTTCTTGGGCTGATGATAACATGAAATTTGATGATGTAGATCGTATCAAAACTATGTTACAAGATATGGTTGACGATAATTTGATTGAATTTGTAGAAAATGGTTTGATCGTAAAAGAAGAAGGACGTCCATACGTTCGAAATGTGTGTATGACATTCGATAAGAGAATGATAGATAACGAGCCAGAAACACGCATTTTCTCAATGACAATCTAATAAAATAGATAAATGTTTTAAACTTTATCAAAAAAAGTATATATTTGAATATCTCAAACAATGAAAGAAATAGAAATTCACGGTAAAAAATTTATTCCGTACATCGCTTTTGAAGAAATAGAACACGCCATCAAAAATATGGCAAACGAAGTTTACGAAGAATACAAAGACGAAAGACCGATTTTTGTTGGTGTATTAAACGGAGTTGTAATGTTCTTCAGCGATTTCTTAAAACAATATCAAGGAGAATGTGAGATTTCGTTCTTGAAATTAAAATCTTACGAAGGAACAGAATCAACAGGGAAAATTACTATTGAGATGGATATTCCGATGAATGTTGAAGGACGTCACGTAATTATTTTAGAAGATATTGTAGATACAGGTAATACGTTAGTAGAGTTGCACCGAATCTTGAAAGAGAAAAAGGTAAAATCATTAAAAGTAGCAACTTTATTATTTAAGCCAGATGCTTACAAAAAAGATTTAAAAGTAGATTTAGTAGGAATTTCTATTCCTGATAAATTTGTAGTAGGTTATGGATTAGATTTTGACGGATTAGGAAGAAATTTACCAGATATTTATCAAATAAAACATTAAAACAAAATGCTAAACATTGTATTGTTCGGACCTCCTGGCAGTGGTAAAGGAACACAAGCTAAATTTTTAGAAGAAAAGTACCAAACTCCTCAAATTTCTACTGGAGACTTATTTCGTTTCAACCTTAAAAATGAAACAGAATTAGGCGCTCTTGTGAAATCTTACATGGACAAGGGACAATTAGTTCCAGATGAGGTAACAACAAATATGTTGGTTGATCATTTAGATAACAATCCAAATGCGCAAGGATACATTTTTGATGGATATCCACGTACAACATCTCAAGCAGAAGCTTTAGATAAAATCTTAGCAGATAAATACGAAAGCGAAGTTTCGATTACATTAGCATTAGTTGTGGATGACGAAATTTTGGTTCAACGTTTATTAGAACGCGGAAAAACTTCTGGTCGTGCTGATGATGTGGACGAAAAAATTATCCGTGATCGTATTACAGAATATTACGAGAAAACTGCAATTGTAGCAGAACACTACAAAGCGCAAGGAAAATGGGTTGAGATTGATGGAGTAGGTTCTATTGAAGATATTACCGAAAAATTGAACGCAGCAATTAAAGAAGTTTTATAAGAACAACTTTTACATAATACTAAAAATGCTCCTTTTAATTAAAGGAGCATTTTTTTATTATTATCATTTCTGAATGTAGCTTTTTGTGAAATGAAGAACCGACATCAGAATGACTTTTCTATTTTCCTTCAACCAAGCCTTTACAAATGTTTTTTACAACAGCAGGACCTTCATAAATAAAACCTGTATAAACTTGTAACAAACTTGCACCAGCTTCCAGTTTTTCTTTAGCATCTTCGGCTGTATGAATTCCGCCAACTCCAATGATAGGAAATGCTTTGTTCGATTTTTCAGAAAGATAACGAATCACTTCTGTTGAACGATTTTTAAGTGGTTTTCCCGAAACTCCACCAGTTTCTTTTACAATTTCTGGATCAGATTTTAATCCTTCTCTTGAAATGGTTGTATTTGTAGCAATCACTCCAGCAATTTTAGATTCTAATACAATATCTATAATATCGTCCAATTGAGAATCTGTTAAATCTGGTGCGATTTTAAGTAAAATTGGTTTCGGTTTTTCGTTTTGATTATTGTATTGTTGCAAATAATTAAGAATGTACAATAAAGGTTCTTTTTCTTGTAAATCGCGTAATCCAGGTGTGTTTGGAGAACTTACATTGACTACAAAATAATCAACATAATCAAACAATGCATTGAAACATTTGATGTAATCGTCAACAGCATCTTCATTTGGTGTCAATTTGTTTTTACCAATATTTCCGCCAATAATATAGTTTTCACGATTTTTTAATTCTCTAATTTTCGAAACAGCAAAATCAACACCTTTGTTATTAAATCCCATTCGGTTGATAATCGCTTCATCTTCTACCAAACGAAACATACGCGGCGCATCATTCCCTGGTTGAGGTTTTGGTGTAACGGTTCCAATTTCGATAAAGCCAAATCCGAAGTGGTTCAATTCTTCAATATATTCAGCATTTTTATCAAAACCAGCAGCTAAACCAATTGGATTTTTGAATTTAATTCCAAAAACTTCTCGTTCTAAACTTGGATGATTGTATTGATAAAATTTATCTAATAATTTTCCAACTCCAGGAAATGCAGCATAATTTTTTAGATTTCGCGTAACGAAATGATGCGCATCTTCGGGTTGTAATTGAAATAAAATGTTTTTGAATTGTTTGTACATGCTACAAAATTAATCAATCCTATTCATTATAAAAATATGTTTTGATTACTTATTTTTTGTGATTGATTGTATTGTGCTAATTGGAGAAATTTCAACAGTTTTTTGACCTTTTCCAACTTAAAAATAGTAGAGACTATTGGTATTGATAAGGTAGATTTCTTTTTTCTCACCAGAATTGAAAGTTAAGGTTTGTCCATATTTTTCGAATTTTAAATCTCCATTTTTTATTCGTTTTGATAAAAAATTACCACCACCAATTCCAAAACCTAAAAAGAAACAAATCAGCATAACAAAAAAGAATTCAATTGAATTTTGATTAATTTTCTTAGTGAATTCTTCATTCGTGAGGTTATCAGTTTCTTTAATCTTATAATATTTCTTAATGAATTTTTTCTCTGGATGTTTCAATGAATACTGTTTAAAACTATAAAGTAGAAAAATAAGAAGAATAAAAAAGATTAGTAGGAAAGGATGTGCGGTAATTTCAGAAATTGGACTTATTAAGATATCCATAATGCTCGAAAATTTCAGAATATTAATATCCAATTGATAGTAAAAAATAGATTCTTTAATAATTCCCATGATGACTAAATAAATATAACCAAAAGGAAGTAATCGTTGTAAATGTTCGTTATTCATACTATTGAATCTATTTTTGGCGCGATTTTATTTCTTTGTTAATCATAGAAAGCCTTATGACCAAAGGCATCAAAGTAGTTGAAGTTCTGCAAGCAACGGCAATTAATGCATAATTTTTTGATTTTATTGCTGAATATACCAAGAAGATAGAAATCAAAAACATCAAACATCCAAAAGTAATTACCATTGTTTTGGTTTGTTTTTGCTTTTTCAGAAGTTAGTCATCAGTATATTCGGACAAATTTTTTTAGTATTCATGATAGTGTGTTAATTAATTGAATAAATATAAATAAAAATCTGAGTCATTATAAATTATTCATTCAAAATAGATAATACAAGATTTTAATAAACAAATTAGAAATTGTACTTTTGCAGACTAATTAAAAGAGAAAAATTATGCAATCAAATTTTGTTGACTACGTAAAAATAAATTGTAGAGCCGGACATGGAGGTGCGGGTTCAGCAAGTTTGCATCGCGAAAAATATATTGACAAAGGTGGACCAGATGGTGGAGATGGTGGACGTGGAGGAAATATCACGCTTCTTGGAAACTCAAATCTTTGGACCTTGTTAGAATTTCGATTCAAAAGACATTTCCGTGCGCAAAACGGTGGACGTGGAGGTAAATCTCGTTCTACTGGTGCTGACGGTGAAGATATTATTTTGGAAGTTCCGATCGGAACAATTGCCAAAGATGACGAAGGAAATATTATTGGCGAAGTAACAGAAAATGGGCAAGAATTAATTATTGCGCAAGGAGGAAAAGGGGGGCTAGGAAACTGGCATTTCCGTTCTGCAACGCGTCAAACGCCTCGTTATGCACAGCCAGGTTTGGATGGTGACGAGCGTCAAGTTACATTGGAGTTGAAAATTTTGGCAGATGTTGGTTTAGTTGGTTTTCCAAATGCAGGAAAATCTACTTTATTATCAGCTGTTTCGGCTGCTAAACCAAAAATTGCAGATTACGCATTTACAACGTTAACACCTAACTTGGGAATTGTAGAATACCGTAATCATCAGTCATTTATTATGGCAGATATTCCTGGAATTATCGAAGGTGCGGCAGAAGGAAAAGGTCTTGGACATCGTTTCTTGCGTCATATTGAGCGTAATTCTAACTTATTATTTTTAATTCCTGCCGATACAGAAGATTATAAAAAAGAATATGAAATTCTGTTGAATGAATTGAAAAAATTCAATCCTGAATTGTTAGATAAAGAACGAATTTTAGCTATTTCTAAGTCAGATATGTTAGATGATGAATTGGAAGCTGAGATTAAAGCACAATTACCAACTGATATTGATACGATATTTATTTCGTCTGTTTCTGGAAAAGGAATCACAGAATTGAAAGATTTATTGTGGAAAAAACTACACGAATAACTAATTATTAAAGATAAAGACAAATGTTTAGAAATTTTGGAGACATCATGGGAATGATGGGAAAAATCAATTCATTTAAAGATAAATTTTCTGATTTGAAAAATGAATTAGATGGAGAAATTTTTACAACGACTTCTAACGATGGAAAAGTAAAAATTACAATGTCTAAATTAGCAACAATAAAAGATATTGAACTTGCTGAAGGAATGGAAAAAGAAGAAATTGAAGATTTGTTAGTGATGACGTTAAACAAAGCGTTGGAACAAGTAAAAACAGAAGCAATTGATAGAGCGAAAAAAACAGCTCAAGAAAATTTACCAAACATTCCTGGAATGCCTTTCTAAGAAGAATTTGAAAAAATAAAACCCCCTGAAAATTAATTTTCAGGGGTTTTTGTTTGATAATTTGGTTCAATATTTTTATCATCTTTCTCATCCAAAGATTCAAGATATTCTGCTTTCAAACGTTCTTGTTCTTGGTAAATATCCCATAAACGCTCGGCTTGTGGATCATAATAATTTTCTTGATCCCATTTCGGAACTTCTTTTTGTGGACCAATATTTCTAAACAAATAAGCAAAAAATGCACCCGAAATAAATCCACTTAAATGTCCTTCCCAAGAAATAGAATTACTACTTGTATCTGTTTTTAATTGTGGTAAAATTTCTTGAGGAACCATTCCCCAAATCATTCCGCCGTATAATAAAATAATGATTAATGAAATCGCCATTAAACCGCGTTCTTTTCTAATAATTCCACTGAAAAATATGAACGAAGCCAATAAATAAACGATAGAACTTGCTCCGATATGGCAACTTACATTATCATCTAAAAAAGGAGGATTTCCAATCATCCAAAGAATAATTCCTGATAAAATCCAACCAAAAAAAATAACATAATAAGCTAATCTATCGTACATCAATAGTGCGATAAAGCTAAGAAATGCTAACGGAAAGGTATTACTGATAATGTGTTTCCAACCCGAATGAAATAAAGGTGAGAGCAGAATTCCTTTCAATCCTACGAAAGTTCTCGGAATAACGCCGTAACAACCGTTTAAATTGTATCCGTTTTGTTGGAACAAAAAGATAATCCACATTGGTATAAGCAGTAGCAGAGGAATTATAATAGTTTTCTTCGGAAAAGGATAACTCATAAAATTGGTTTTGAAAACATCATTCAATCTTTATTCCTTTCCAGAAAATCTGCCAATTTTGGTCAAATTAAGTTTAATAGCGTTTTATTAATTCTCTCGCAAGCAATTTCCAATCTGTCCATTTCACGCCTAATTGATGATTTTGAACAGCAATTTTATGTTGGTAATTCAAATGCTTAATCACTTCCTTATAAGCTTTTATCAAATTAAAATTCGGATCATAAATATGAGTTGCTTCAGAATTTGCACCATTAATTTCAAGTATGACAAAATTTCCGTTCTGAAAATCTTCTAAACTTTTTGCTTTCAAATCGATACGACCATAATAAAAACCATCAATTTTTTGTGCGATTTGATCTATAGTTTCTTCTAATTTAGACGTTTTTAGAGAAGATCCATCTAAAAAAGTTGTTCCTCGACTATGATTTCCTATTGGTTCAACCAATAATTTTTCATCTTTTTGAAGAACTGAATTTAGTTCGTTTTGTAAACGTTTAAACAAATAATCTTTTCGGTAAAAAGCTCTTAAATTTTGTTCGATTAATTCTTTCAAAGTTGATTTTCCATCACCCGTAAACGTCAAAAAATCTTTTGCTGTTATCGACAGTATTTTACCATTTTTTTCTTTTGGTAATCTAACATAGAAAACACCAAACTCAAAGTTTGATTGAATATATTCTTGTAAAATTAAATCTCGATTATTTTGCTCTAAATAATTTTTCCAATCAATTTCATTTCTGATTAATTCTACACCAATTCCACGTTCACCAAGATTTGGTTTTGCAATAAAGGGAAAATTAAACGGAATTTCTTGTGTTGTAAATTCATCAAAAAAAATGGTTTTTGGCTTATAATTTTTATCAATTTGATTGAGTAAATCAATTTTAGAATAATCAATAAATCCGCCCCATTTCATTGTAGGATTTGCCGAGCAAAAGTAAGCTGGAGCGCCTGTTTGAAAGATTTTATAAATGTACCAAGGTGTCAATGGCGCATAAAATAACCAGAATGGCCAAAATTCGTATCGTGTCCATTTTGTTATTTTCGGATTCATTTTTCTTGATTTTGAAAAGCAATTGTAGAAGATGCAATTCCAAAATTTTGTGGAATTTTAATCGTTGAAAAATGAGTTTCGATCGCAATTTTAATCAACGCAAAATGATGAATGCTATGATCAAAACAATACATTAATTCGCGATAATTTGTGGTATTAATTGTGAAATTCTCTCCGTAATAATTCTGTTTTAGCTGAATTGTTTTTTCTAAATCTAAACGTTCTATTTGTGATTTTAGATGATTCAGCGTATTCAAACTTTCAACAACCGAATTTTCTAAAGCACGATTTCGCTCTCTATCATCATAACAAATACAATTGTTTTTTTGCGCTTGTAAAAAGCACGAATAAAACTCGATAATATGACGAAAATGTTGACCAACAGAAGCACCAGAAATGATTTCTAATTCCTTTTGAAAAGACAGATCGTCAAATTGCAAAAGAATCGATTTCATTTCATCAAAGGAATGCGCTATAGTTTTCTGAATACTCATAATTCTTTGCAAAGATAAATTTTTACATTTGAACTAAATTGAAAAATGAGATGTGTATAATCAGTTTTTACAGAAATGAGGATGAATTTGTGTTGACGCACAACCGAGATGAGGAAATAAATCGTTCTTCTTCTAAAGAGATTGTGGAGCAAAAGCGTTTTGATAAAACTTATTTTTCGCCTGTAGATGAGCGCGCAAATGGAACTTGGATTTTTTATTCGGAACAATATGTTGCGTGTATTTTGAATGGAGGAATCGAAAAACCAATGCATTTCAAAGAAAAATACAGAGAAAGTAGAGGAATTATCTTATTAGATTTATTGAAATATAATTCTGTAAATGAGTTTATTAATTCGGAAAATTTGTCAGGAATCGCACCTTTTACAATTTTTGTTTTTGAAAGACTAACTAAAAATGCTTACCTTTTGTTTTGGAATGAAAATAAACTGAGCGTAAAAGATATTTCGCAAGAAAAAATTGTGACATGGTGTTCGTCGACATTGTACAGTCCTGAAAGAAGAAATGAAATTGATGAAATTTTTAATCAAAATAATGATTTAAAATCCGAAGAAATTTTAGAACTTCACGATGATTTGAAAATGAAAAAAGGTGATTTGTACGATTTTTTAGCAACGACATCTATCTCTCAAATTATTATGAATTCTTTAAGAATTGATATGAAATATTGTCAGCTATTTTGAAATTAATAGACAATAATTCGTTATTTTAAGGAATCATCAAATCATTTCGGACATAGGCATAATTTATGCTATAGTCTATCAGAATAATTATATTTGTTAAAGACAGCTTAAATAATAAAATGAACGATAATTTCTCACAACAAGTAAAAGACGTTATTTCTTATAGTAAGGAAGAAGCGTTGAGATTAGGCCACGACCAAATAGGAACGGAACACCTTCTGTTGGGGATTATTCGCGACGGTGAAGGGAAAGCCATTTCTGTCTTAGAAGCATTGAATGTCGATTTAGACGAAATGCGTCAAAAAATAGAAAACCTAAACCCAGCAAAAGAAACTCCAGGTAATAATATAAAAAATTTGAGTTTGACAAAACAAGCTGAAAGAGCGTTGAAAACAACATTCTTAGAAGCAAAATTGTTTAAAAGTCCGACTGTAAATACAATTCACTTATTATTGTGTATTCTTCGTAATGAAAACGATCCGATTACAAAATTGATGAATAAGTTGGATATTGATTACAATACAGTAAAGGAGGAATTCAAATTTCAATTTCAAGATGAGGAAATTCAATCTCCTCGTGCAGAAAATCCATCTTTTGATGGAGGTGATTCTGATAACGATTTTGAGCGTGCATCTACAAGTAAACCTACTTCGAAAAGTAAAACACCAGTTTTAGATAATTTCGGACGAGATTTGACAGCGATTGCGCAAGAAGGAAAATTAGATCCTGTAGTTGGACGCGAAAAAGAAATAGAACGTGTTTCGCAAATTCTTTCTCGTCGTAAAAAGAACAATCCATTGTTAATTGGAGAGCCAGGTGTTGGTAAATCTGCAATTGCAGAAGGTTTAGCGTTAAGAATTGTACAACGTAAAGTTTCGCGCGTATTGTTCAACAAACGTGTGGTAACATTAGATTTAGCATCATTAGTTGCTGGAACTAAATATCGTGGACAATTTGAAGAGCGTATGAAAGCAATCATGAATGAATTAGAGAAAAATGATGATATTATTCTTTTCATTGATGAGTTACATACAATTGTTGGAGCAGGAGGAGCTACGGGTTCTTTAGACGCTTCTAACATGTTCAAACCTGCTTTGGCGCGTGGTGAATTACAATGTATTGGAGCAACAACGTTGGACGAATATCGTCAATATATTGAAAAAGATGGTGCATTAGTTCGTCGTTTTCAAAATGTGATGGTTGAACCAACAACTCCAGAAGAAACATTACAGATTTTACATAATATCAAAGATAAGTATGAAGCGCATCATAATGTAAATTATACAGATGAAGCGTTGCAAGCTTGTGTAAATTTGACAACACGTTATATTACAGATCGTTTCTTGCCAGATAAAGCGATTGATGCTTTAGATGAAGCGGGTTCTCGCGTGCATATCAAGAATATAAAAGTTCCTCAAGAAATTTTAGATCTTGAAGCAAAATTAGAAGAAGTTCGCGAAGAGAAAACGAAAGTTGTAAAATCTCAAAAATACGAAGAAGCTGCTCGTTTACGTGATTCAGAGAAACAAATAGAAAGTGATTTGAAACGTGAGCAAGCAAAATGGGTACAAGAATCGAAAGAGAATCGTGAAACAGTTACAGAAGAAAATGTAGCGGAAGTTGTTTCGTTGATGTCTGGCGTTCCTGTACATCGTGTAGCTGAAAAAGAATTGAAAAAATTGGCTCAGATGAATGAGTTAATGAAAGGAAAAGTAATTGGTCAAGATGAAGCGGTAACGAAAGTTGTAAAAGCAATTCAACGTAATCGTGCAGGATTGAAAGATCCGAACAAACCAATTGGTTCATTCATTTTTTTAGGAACTACGGGTGTTGGTAAAACACAATTAGCGAAAGTTTTGGCGAAAGAAATCTTTGATTCGAATGATGCGTTAATTCGTATCGATATGTCAGAATACATGGAGAAATTTGCCGTTTCTCGCTTAGTTGGAGCACCTCCGGGCTACGTTGGTTACGAAGAAGGTGGACAATTGACAGAAGCAGTTCGTCGTAAACCATATGCGGTAATTTTGTTAGATGAGATTGAGAAAGCGCATCCAGATGTATTCAATATCTTGTTACAAATTTTGGATGATGGTCATGTAACAGATAGTTTAGGTCGTAAAGTTGATTTCCGTAATACGATTATCATTTTAACGTCTAACATTGGTACAAGACAATTGAAAGAGTTTGGAGATGGTGTTGGATTTGGAACTTCATCTAAGAAAGATTCTGCTGATGAACGCGCAAAATCAACAATTGAAACAGCTTTAAAACGTGCTTTCGCGCCAGAATTTTTGAATCGTATTGATGATATTATTTTCTTTAATTCATTGACAAAAGAAGACATCATGAAAATCATCGATATTGAATTAGCAAGTTTAATCGAGCGTTTAATAGCTTTGAATTATCATATTGAATTAACAGAGGAAGCGAAGAATTTTATCGCAGACAAAGGATTTGATAAAGATTATGGAGCTCGTCCGTTGAAACGTGCTATTCAGAAATACATCGAAGATCCAATGGCAGAAGAAATTATCAATGCTGTAATTAGTGAAGGAGATGAATTAACTCTTGATTTAAATGAAGCAAAAGATGGTGTTAAAATTTCTGTAAAAGGAAAAACGAAAGAAGAAAAATCAGAATAATTTCTAAGTTTCTATAATAGAAAGGCTTGAACATTTTTGTTCAAGCCTTTTTTATTTCGGTAACTTTTGCCGTACATTTGCGCTCAGCAAGCCACTTTGTCGCTTCATGTATGTGAAGAGGAAAGTCCGGGCTCCAAAGAGTAAGCATAGCGGGTAACGCCCGTCCGTCGAGAGGCGAGGACAAGTGCAACAGAAAGTATGTACAGTTCGGCTGTAGTGAAACCAGGTAAACTCTATGCGGAGCAATGCCATGTATACCAGCAGTTAAGAGCTACTCGTTCGTTGCTGGGGGGTAGGCAGATTGATATTTTAGGTAACTAAAATACTAGATAAATGACAAAGCATCTTGATTTATTAAGGTGACAGAACCCGGCTTATCGGCTTGCTTTTTTCTATTTTTTGAAGTAAAGACTAAATAATTCTGAAGTATTAGAACAGTTGTTCTTTTTCAAAATATTTCTTCGATGCGTGTCAATAGTATGTTTACTTAAATCTATAGCGTTTGCTATATCCTGACTTGTGTAGCCTTTAATCAGAAATTCGATAATCTCCGTTTCTTTTTTTGTAAGTTGTAAAGATGAATTTGTTTTTGAATTAAGAAGATTATTCAATCCATCTTTGATGTTGTAAATATGCATAATAGGCTTTCCTCCAACCTTTATTTGTGTGATGTCAGTCGCTAAACAAAAAACTCGATTTGGTAAAAAATTTTTACTTAATTCGTAAAAGAAATGTTGCAAATGAATTTGATGAATTTCTCCTTTTTTATCTATCACACGAAAATCATAAGTAAATTTATAATTCATTCTTTCTTCAGGGACAATTTCCATACTAAAATTTGCAATTCGTTGCTGAATATCAATCACATGTTGCAAATCATCGGGATGTACCATTTGAACACATAATTCAGCTGTATATTCGTCAGGAAGATAACCCAAAATATCTTCGCATTGAGGAGAAACATATTCGAATGTTGCAGAATTAGGATTGATGAAATACATAAAAGATTCACCAAGAGCAAGACTTCTTAAAGTTTGTAAATAATCATTAATCGATTGAAAACTCTCATTTTTTTCGTTTAAGGTTCTACGATCTGTATTTTCACTCCATAGTTTTTTTACAATACTTGCATATTCAGTAATAGATTTTTGATTTGCTTTTTTCATATGCTTACAAGTAAAAGTTAATAAAATACCATTAAATGAGTATTTTTTAAGTTAGTAATATAAACTAATTTTGCAAAATATATATAGGATTAAAGCAGTTTTGCTTTTTCAACCAACCTATTTTATATTTAACCTATAAAAAAAGGAGCTAAATTTTTTAGCTCCTTTTTAATATTATGATGGAATTAAAGTAAAGATTTTACTTTCTCGATTACAGCAGTAGAATCGATTCCATATTTTTTCATTAAATCTGAAGGTGTTCCAGATTCACCGAATTTATCATTAACCGCAACAAAAGCTTGTTTTGTTGGTAATTTTTGAGCTAAAACTCTTGCAACAGATTCACCTAAACCACCTAAAATATTATGTTCTTCAGCTGTTACAATTTTTCCTGTTTTCTTTACAGAGTTTAAGATAATTTCTTCATCCAATGGTTTGATTGTATGAATATTGATCACCTCACAAGAAATTCCTTCTTTTTCTAACTCAGCAGCAGCAACCAAAGATTCCCAAACTAAGTGACCTGTCGCAACAATTGTTACATCAGAACCTTCGTTCATTAAGATACCTTTACCAATTTCAAATTTTTGGTCAGCTGGTGTGAAAACTGGAACAGCAGGACGACCGAAACGTAAGTAAACAGGACCTTCATATTCAGCTGCAGCAATTGTAGCCGCTTTAGTTTGATTGTAATCACAAGGATTGATAACCACCATTCCTGGTAACATTTTCATCAAACCAATATCTTCTAATGTTTGATGAGTTGCACCATCTTCTCCTAACGTTAAACCAGCGTGCGATGCAGCGATTTTTACATTTTTGTTAGAGTAAGCGATAGATTGACGAATTTGATCGTACACACGAGCTGTAGAAAATTCAGCGAAAGTTCCTGTGAAAGGAATTTTACCTCCAATTGTCAAACCTGCAGCAATTCCCATCATGTTTGCTTCAGCAATACCAATTTGGAAAAAACGCTCTGGGTTTTCTTTGATAAATTGATCCATTTTCAATGAACCAATCAAGTCAGCACACAATGCAACAACGTTAGGATTTGTTCTTCCTAACTCTGTCAATCCATCTCCGAATCCACTACGTGTATCTTTTTTTTCTGTGTATGTTAAGTCTATCATTGTTTTTGTTTTTTGTATTCGTTTTTGTATTTTTCTACTTCTGTTTTTTCATCAAATTGATAAATAAAATCATTTGGCGAAACATTAATTTCTTCTTCCTCTTCGGCGCTCTTTTTTATCCAATTTTCTAAGATTTCAACATTTTCTAACACAATATTATGTCCAACTCGATAAATCAAGCCTTTCAAATTTAGTTCAGAATTGATAAACGGAACGGTGTTGATGTTAGAATTTGTATCGATGCAAATTTCTGTACCATTGTCGTTGTCATTATCTTTTCTGAAAATGTTATACACTTCACATTGTTTATTTAGAATCGTTTCTTTTTGACCAGTTCTATTCGCAACATAACTATTTCCGATTGCGGAATTTGTTAAACTTGGATTATTAGTCGCTAAAAAAGAATTTCCTAATAAATCTTTTGTGCCTTCGAAATCAATTTTAAAAACCTTCGGATTTTCTTCTTCGCTGTAAACAGAATACATATTGTCGTTTACTTTTAATGAAGCGAAGTTTCCCATCGGTGTTCGCGTAATCATCAAATGTGCTTTGTAATCTTTGGTTGATAAAATGTCCAAAAAATCTGAATAGAAATCACTTTTGATACGATATTGAATAACGTTTTCGAATTTATACGATTGCATTTGAGCGAAAGTTAAACATGTAAAAAGCGTTAATATAAAACTGATTGATTTTTTCATTATCGAATTGATTTGATAAGTATTAATCCAAAGAATTCAAGAAAGTAGTTAACTTATCTTTGTCTTCTTTTTTCAGTTTATCATATTTGTTATTGATTTCTAAAACACTTTTTCTTATTGCATCAATTGTTCCCGAAAGAGCAACACTTCCGCTTTGATAAATGTACATATCGCACACTTGTCCTGCGTAATTGTAAACCAAATTTCCTAAATCTTTATCTGTAAAAGTCGGAATTTTAGCTTTCAAATTTTTGCAATGTTCTGGTGCAACTTTCATGAAATCTTGAATGTCTGGATTGTCGATTGCCAAATCGATTTTGCTAATATCTGTCGTTTTGTAAGCAGATGTATAAGGATCATAATATTCGGCTAAACTAACTTCTGTTGCAGCAACAGCAGAATCTACTGCTACAGCCGCTTCATCATAATCTGTTGAAACTTCTGTTAATTTAAACTTTTTAGCATCATCGAAATACGTTTTGAAAAGGTTATTTAATTCTTTTACTTCGCTTTTGTTTGCTAATTTATTCTTTTTGAATTGTTTTACCAATTGATTTGTAGAACCTTGCGCAGTTGCCAAAGCTTTAGAACGCTCTATATCAGGATTTCCATCATAATCACTATCATTATAAATCAAGCTATAATTTAATGAAGCAACAGTTCCAAAAAGACTATTTACGTTATCACTTTCTGATGTTTGATAATTGTAATAATTAATAATAGGATCCTCGTAACGATTGTCTGGTGAATAAGCTACTGCTTCGGCTGCATAAGCCGTATCTACAGACGACATCATGTTATCGTATTCTTGTTTCTTTTTTGCCAATTCGTTAGTAAAACTTTCGATTTCTTTTTTCTCATCAAAAGTTACTTTTACGTTAGAATTTGCAATATTTTGAATCGTTAATCCATTAAAATCTCCTGCGTCATATCTAATTAAAAGCCCTTTCAATTTTGTTTGAGGAAACATAATCGCAACGTTATTAATTGCATTTTTTTCATCAACACATAATGTAGAAGATTTTGTTTCGAAATCTGTTTTAGATGTTAATTCGTATTCATTACACTTATATCCATTGATCGTTGTAGATGAATTTAGATTTTTAACTGAAATAAATTTCTCGAACAAGTTATCTGAATAAGGTTTTAAACTATCATCCGATATACCTTCGTAATAATAAGGGGCTTTTATCGATAATTGATTTTCTAATGAATTGGCATATACTTCGAAAAACTTGCTGTTGTTGATAAAGAAAGCATCTTTATTAAAGCTTCCTGAAGTATAAGGACCTCCTTCCGAAGTTCCTAAAACAGCGTCTTTAGAAATATAGGTTACAAAAAATAAATCTTTTTGACCATCTAAATAAGTCTGATATTCTTCTGGTAAATTGATTTTATACGATACTTTTTTGTCAAAAGAATATGTTTTTTCCTGCCCAAAGGCTGTTAAAGAACAAAGCGTAAGTATAGAATAAAATAACGTTTTCATAGTATTTTGATTGTGTTGAAATTATTAATAATCTGTCAATTCAGTTTCAGGATTTTGCTCTAATGCAGAAGCTAATTGCTCGTCGTTAGGCGCTTTTCCGTGCCAAGAGTGGCTTCCCATCATGTAATCAACTCCATTACCCATTTCTGTGTGTAATAAAATTGAAACTGGTTTTCCGTTTCCTGTTAATGTTTTAGCTTCTTCTAAAATAGCAATTACTTTTTCTAAGTTATTTCCATCTTTTTCTTCTAAAACAATCCATCCAAAAGCTTCTAATTTAGCTTTCAAATCTCCTAATGGTAAAACGTGGTCTGTATCACCATCAATTTGACGACCATTGTAGTCAATCGTTGCAATTACATTATCCACTTTTTTACCAGCAGCATACATAAAAGCTTCCCAGACTTGACCTTCTTGTAATTCACCGTCACCATGTAATGTGTAAACTAATTTATCGTCGTTGTTTAATTTTTTTGCTTGAGCAGCACCTAAAGCAACTGATAAACCTTGTCCTAAAGATCCAGAAGCGATACGAATTCCAGGTAAACCTTCGTGTGTTGTTGGGTGACCTTGTAAACGAGAATCTAATTTTCTGAATGTAGCTAATTCGCTAACAGGGAAGAATCCTGAACGAGCTAATGTGCTGTAGAAAACTGGTGAAATGTGACCGTTTGATAAGAAGAATAAATCTTCTCCTTTTCCGTCCATAGAGAAGTCTGTAGAGTAAGTCATGATTTTACCGTATAATGCAGCAAAATATTCTGCACAACCTAATGATCCACCTGGGTGTCCACTATTTACGGCATGTACCATTCTCAAAATATCTCTCCTTGTTTGTTGTACTTGTGTTTGAAGTTCTTGAAGTGTCATTGTTTGTTTATAAAAATTTGAACAAAAATAATTCTTTTTTGTAGGGCAAAAAAATCGTAGAACATAAATCACTACAATTGGGGAGAATAATCGGTAATAATAGCTAACCTACTTATGAGACTATAAAAACCAGCGCTGAAGTTTATAAAGAAGAAGCTTGAAGTTAGTTAATAAGAAGGCAAGAGTTTTACAACGTTTATTTATCTTTTTGTAATCTTCTAATTGTAAAGGGTACAGAGAGATGTTTTTTAATAAAAAAGACGAAGCAAAACTTCGTCTTTTTTATTTATTCTTCTTCCACATGCCATTCGCCACGATGAGGTATCAAAGCGTCACGGACTTGTATCATTTCAGATTCTACCACCACCAAATAAGCAACTGCATATTCTGGTTCAACCTCTACAAATTCAGAAAATGTACTTTGTAACTTTTCTTTTTCTGCATATTGTTTCAAGTGAATTGCATGATGTTTTGCAGTTGGTATAGCATCGGGACCATAAAAATCCCAGATTAATTTTAATTTCTTTTCCATTTTTAATTTAATTCTTTTTGACGATTAGAGCTTACCAACCATAAACCGATGAAGGTTAATAAACCATTTAAAATGATTAATTCAACACCAATTTTGTAATCGGTAAAATTAATCACTAATTCGTTGATGATATAGGTGAAAATAGGCGCTAAAATCGCAACTGTAATAATTGAATATTTTTTGTAAATGTTACGTTTCGTTAAAATACCGAAAGCAAACAATCCTAATAACGGTCCGTATGTATAACCTGCAATTTCCATCACAAGATAAACAATTGATTTGTTGTTAATCGTTTTAAAAACCATAATCAAGATAAAGAAAACTACCGTGAAAATTAAGTGAACACGAATACGAATCTTTTTCTTTTCTTTTTCTGATTTTTCTTTGTCTTCGTTGATGTTTAATAAATCGACACAATATGAACTTGTAACCGCCGTTAAAGCTCCGTCGGCAGAAGGAAATAAAGCAGAAATTAATCCGATAATAAAAATTACAGAAATAATCATTGGGAAATGATGTCCTAAAAGCGAAAGCGCAGGAAACATATCATCACCCATAATATTTTGTCCGCCTTGTTCCATAAAGAAACCATCAGCAGTATAAAAACCACCTTCACTCATTGCGTATAAATAAAGCAATCCACCCAAAAATAGGAATGCTAAATTAACAATCAATAATGTTCCAGCAAACGTCAACATATTCTTTTTTGAGTTTTGAAGATTATCAACAGAAATATTTTTTTGCATCATTTCTTGGTCAAGACCAGTCATCGCAATTGTGATAAACATTCCGCCCAAAATTGTTTTTAAGAAATAAGTTTTCGAATTTGGATCAAGATTAATGAAATGGGTATAGTTTTTGGCTTGCATCCTATCGTAAGCTTCACCAACAGATAAATTAAGATGCGAAAGGATAAACCAAATACAAGCAATCAAGCTAATGATCATAAATGATGTTTGCAAGGTGTCGGTTACGACAATTGTTTTTACTCCACCTTCGAACGTGTATAATAATATCATCAATAATAAGACAAATGTTGTTGCCCAAAATGGTACGCCTAAATTGTCTAATAAAAATATTTGTAACACATTTACAACTAAATATAAACGTGCTGTTGCGCCAATTCCACGAGAAATAATAAAGAAAACCGATCCCATTTTATGTGCTTCAACATTGAAACGTTTTCCTAAATAGGTGTAAATTGAGGTTAGATTCATTCGGTAATAGAGTGGAAGTAATACCCCCGCGACGATAAAATAACCAAGAAAAAATCCGATAACCATCATATAATACTCGAATCCTCCGTAAATATATTCGGAACCAGTTAATTTTCCGACCGTACCCGGAACCGAAATAAAAGTAACGCCACTAAGGCTTGTCCCAATCATTCCGAAAGCCACCAACCACCATTTACTTTTTTTGTTTCCGTTAAAAAAAGATTGATTGTCAGAATTTCGACTGGTGAAGTAAGAGATCACTAAAAGTCCTACAAAGTATACGATAACACAAAGTAGTAAAATTGTTGAGTTCATAATTTAT
Source organism: Empedobacter sp. UBA6305 (assembly GCF_002440405.1). Lineage (NCBI taxonomy): Bacteria > Pseudomonadati > Bacteroidota > Flavobacteriia > Flavobacteriales > Weeksellaceae > Empedobacter > Empedobacter sp. UBA6305. The sequence continues at coordinate 143,439 of NZ_DJTP01000041.1, forward strand.
TTAGTAAATAAGCCCAAATTTAATATTTTTGAGTGAATGATGATAGATTAATTTTCCGAAGATAAAATTGTAAATTTGTTGTCTATAATTTTTTGAACGAATGAATTACCCAAGCAAGGTTTTAGAGCGAGCTGTAGAAGAGATGTCAAATTTGCCAGGAATAGGAAAGAGAACAGCTTTGCGACTTGTTTTACATATGTTAAATCGTCCCAAATCTCAAACGACGGCTTTGTCCGAAGCGCTTTCTCATTTGGTAGATGATGTTAAATATTGTCAACATTGTCATACAATTTCTGATGATGAGGTTTGTGATATTTGCAATAATCCATTGCGAGAAGAAACGATAATTTGTGTAGTGGAAGATGTGCGTGATGTGATGGCGATTGAAAATACAGGACAATTTAAAGGACAATATCACGTTTTAGGAGGAAAGATTTCTCCAATGGAAGGTATTGGACCTGGTCAATTGAATATTCAAACGTTGGTTAATCGTGTTCAAAATGAAAATGTGAAGGAAATAATTTTTGCTTTAAGTTCGACAATGGAAGGAGATACAACAGTTTTCTATTTGTACCGACAATTAAAGAATGCCGAAATTATTTTTTCTACTATTGCGCGAGGTCTTGGTGTAGGAGATGAATTAGAATATGCGGACGAAGCGACGTTGGTTCGTTCTATACAACATCGAATCCCGTATTCCGAAAATAAATTTTAAAATGAAATTATCGATAATTATTGTTAGTTATAATGCACCAAAACATTTAGAGCTTTGTCTTGATTCGTGTCAGGAGGCTTTAAAAAATGTAGATGGCGAAATAATTGTAATTGATAATAATTCATCGGAAATTGATTTTACATTCCTAAAAAAAACTTTTCCTACTGTAAACTTTTTACTTCAAAAAGAGAATCTTGGTTTTGCAAAAGCGAATAATATTGGGGTTGAGAATGCTTTGGGAGAATATATCCTAATTCTTAATCCAGATACAATTATTCCAGAGAATTTATTCGAATCTTTGATTGAATTTCATCAGTCAAAAGAAAAAATAGGTTTTGTGGGAGTACGAATGGTAGATACAAACGGAAATTTTCATCCAGAATCTAAACGAAATATTCCGACAGCTAAAAATTCATTTTCTAAGTTGTATAGTCGATTTAATCATTCAAAGAAAAATAATTATTACAAATTAGAAGTTGATGAATTTGAAATTGCTCCTTGTGAAATTTTAGTAGGCGCTTTTATGTTTACCACGAAGAAAATCTATCAGGAAATTGGAGGATTTGATCCACGTTATTTTATGTATGGAGAAGATATAGATTTGTCTTTTAGTACAGAATTAGTGGGTTATAGAAATTATTATAAAGGAGATATAACGGTTTTACATTACAAAGGAGAAAGTACGAAAAAGGATAAAAAATATTATAAACATTTTTTTGAAGCAATGATGATTTTCTTGGCGAAATATTATCAAAAAAATTGGTTGCATTATCAATTTTTACGTTCGGGAATTTTGATTAAATATTTAATTCAATTATTTAAATTTTCTTTACATTCATCTAATAACATTTCTAAAATAGAAGTAAATGCAGAAGATTTATTTTGGATAAATAAGAAATCAGATTTCAAATCTTTATCAAATAATCATATTGCAATTGATACAAGTTTGTTTACTTATCAAGAGATTTTATCAATCATTTCTGAAAATAACTCTTCTTTACGTTCATTTTATATTCGTCCTAAAAATAAAAATTATGTAATAGGCGATGATAAACAGATTATAAATCTATAAAAACAAAAAAAGCTGAATCTTAATGACCAGCTTTTACAGTATCTTTTTTCTCAATTTTCGGAGTTTCTGCCGTTTTTGTAGAATCTTTCACTTCTTCGTGTTTTTCTTCAACAGCTTCCTCATGTTTTCCGTGACCTTCGTGAGCAGCTTCAGATTTGTGGTGCATTTCTTCTGCAGTAGCTGGTTCGTGAACAACTGGAAGAACTCCGTGATTTACACTTGCTTTAGAGTTACAAGAAGTAGCGAATGCTGCAACAGCTACTAAAAGAATTAATTTTTTCATGTCTTACAAAATTTATTGTATGGATATATTATTATAATTGTTTTGACAAAATTAGTTAAAAACATTGAGTTCAACTAACTGATTTATTTCAATTGTGCAATTTTCTGAATTCCACCTTTTGTTTTATCTCCAACCTTTACATTGATCTCTGTATCAAGTGGTAAAAAGATATCAACACGCGATCCGAACTTGATAAAACCATATTCTTTACCGGCAACGGCGTCGTCATTCTCTTTACTATAACAAACAATTCTTCGCGCAACTGCACCTGCAATTTGTCTGAAAAGAACTTTTGTATGATCTGCATTTTCTACAACAACAGTTGTTCTTTCATTTAATTCTGATGATTTTGGATGAAACGCAACCAAAAATTTTCCTGGATGATATTTCGAATAAATTACTTTTCCATTCACCGGATAACGCGTTACATGTACATTAAGAGGTGTCATGAAGATTGATAATTGAATACATTTTTGATTCAAAAATTCGCTTTCAAATACTTCTTCTAATACAACAACTTTTCCATCAACTGGTGCGATTACGCAGTTTTCTGACGAATCTGATTCACGAATTGGATTTCTAAAAAACCAAACGATAAATCCGTAAAGTATCCATAATGGTAAGGCAAAATAAAAGCCATAAACAGGAAAAAAGTAATGTAATACTCCTGTAGCGATTGCAAATAAAATTAAGCAACCTATCAAAATTGCTGTTCCTTCTCTGTGAAGTTTCATAAAGTATATACTAGTAAATAATATAAATAAACAAATGGTACGACAAATATAAAACTATCTAATCGATCTAAAAAACCACCATGTCCTGGAATAAGGTTAGAGCTGTCTTTTACATTGAAAAATCGTTTTAATTTAGATTCTGTCAAATCTCCTAATGGACCTAATGCAGCAACGATTAAACCAATAATCATCCAATTTCCGTGCAAGTTTTCTCCAAAATATTTCTGAATTAAGAATCCAGCTAATAAAGTAAAAACTATTCCTCCAAAAAATCCTTCCCAGGTTTTTGCTCCCGAAATTTTAGGTGCTAATTTATGTTTTCCAATTAAGTTTCCTGTTAAATAGGCAAATGTATCACTACACCAAAGTAATAAGAAAACAAAAAATACTTCGTAATGCATCACTTTTTCGCCTAAATTATAATCAAAACTTGGTAAAGTTAAGGCTAAGGCAAATGGTGCGATAACGTATGTTAAGCCTAAAGTAGCTTTTCCAAAATCGTTCAATAATTCATTCGTTGATTTGAAAATAATATAAATACTAAAAACAAATAAAACTGGAATGATGAAGTACAAACTTCTTAAATGAAAATAGTAATGATTCGAAGTTTCGAAAGCTTCTAAAAATTCTTTACCATAATAGCCAAAAACAACTAAGGCAGCTAAAAGTGCTCCTAATTGATAAAGTTTATTGGTAAGATTAGTGATTTTAAAAAATTCGTACAAACAAAAAAGTCCAAAAACCATCATCAAAACAATCAAACCTTTTGGGTTTATCGTTGTCCCGAAAAATATAATAAGTGCGTAAATAAGTCCAGAGAAAGCTCTAATTGCTAAATTTTTCATAGCTAATCTTCAACCAATAACAAATAAATATTCTTCGCATTGTCTACGTTCGGAAATTTGTGCATATTTTTTCCACGAATCGAAGTTATTTTAGATGGAAGGTTGTCTTTTTTTAATGTTCGTAATTTCTGTAATGCCACGCTCACATTTTCCACTAATTGTGACGGGCGTGCATAGATAATAAAATTTGACGGAAAATCAGCAATATTTCTACCATAAGTTTGATGTGCCGATAACATAATACTTCCATCAAAAGCAATCAGAAATTCGCAACTAAGAAAACTAAGTGTATAAAGAGAATCGCATGGATTTTCGACAAAAGGAATATTGACTGAATTAAGAACCTGTTGTAAATTCGGATCAGGACAAATTAATTCGGTCACATTTTCGTAATTGACAATTTCTTTCAGATTTTGAGAAGCCTCTTCTATATTATCACAAAATAAAAAATGTCCACCACCTACATTAAAGTTTGTAGCAAAGACTTCATCCATAGAAATCTTTTGGTCAGCATAATTTGGATGAAACAAATCAATGTGATTATCATCTGAATTCTCTGCTGATTTTTTAGTAGCTTTTTTAAGTAGGTTTTTAATTGCTTTCCACATGAAAACTCATGATTTTATATGAAATTAATCAATTACAGCCTAAAGGTAATAATTTTTAACAATATAATAAGAAGTAAAAAAAAAATCGTCCGATTTGGACGATTTTTTCTATTATTTTGAATGAATTTGATTAAATATCATTTCCAGCTTTTGGTTGAATCACTTGTTCTGGACCAGCTTCTATAGCTTCTTCTTGTTTTTCTTTGATTTGATCCAATTCGCTTACAAATTTTCTTGGTCCGAAAATTTCTTCCAAATCTTCTCTAAAGATTACTTCTTTCTCAATTAATTTTTGAGCCAAAACATCTAATTGATTGCGATGTTCACGTAAAATATCTTTTGCTCTATCATATTGAGCTTCGATCATTGTTTTTACCTCTTTATCAATTACCTGAGCAGTTTGTTCTGAATAAGGCTTGCTGAAACCATATTCATTTTGTCCAGATGAATCGTAATAAGAAACATTACCAACTTCTTTGTTCAATCCGTAAATACTTACCATTGCAGAAGCTTGTTTTGTTACTTTTTCCAAATCACTTAATGCACCTGTAGAAATGTTATTGAAAACAACTTCCTCAGCAGCACGACCACCCATTGTCATACACATTTCGTCTAACAATTGTTCTGTCGTTGTAATTTGTCTTTCTTCTGGCAAATACCAAGCAGCTCCTAACGAACGTCCACGAGGAACAATAGTTACTTTAACCAATGGTGCAGCGTGTTCTGTTAACCAACCAATTGTAGCGTGACCAGCTTCGTGATAAGCGATACGTTTTTTCTCAGAAGGTTTAATTACTTTACTTTTCTTCTCTAATCCACCAATAATACGGTCAACAGCATCTAAAAAATCTTGTTTTTCTACAACTTCTTTGTTTTTACGAGCAGCAACTAAAGCCGCTTCATTACAAACATTGAAAATATCTGCACCAGAGAAACCTGGTGTTTGTTTTGCTAAAAATTCGATTTCAACATCTTCACCTAATTTTAATGGACGTAAGTGAACCGCGAAGATTTCTTTACGCTCGTTTAATTCAGGTAATTCAACGTGAATAATACGGTCAAAACGACCTGGACGCATCAATGCTTTATCCAATACATCAGCACGGTTTGTTGCAGCAATCACAATTACGTTAGATTCTGTTCCGAAACCATCCATTTCTGTTAATAATTGGTTTAATGTATTTTCGCGTTCGTCATTAGAACCTGTAAAGTTAGATTTTCCACGCGCACGACCAATTGCATCAATCTCATCAATAAAGATAATTGAAGGAGATTTTTCTTTTGCATTTTTGAATAAGTCACGTACACGAGATGCACCAACTCCCACAAACATTTCTACGAAATCTGATCCTGATAATGAGAAGAAAGGCACTTTCGCTTCTCCAGCAACAGCTTTTGCTAATAAGGTTTTACCTGTACCCGGAGGTCCTACTAATAAGGCTCCTTTTGGGATACGTCCACCTAATTTTGTGAATTTTTCTGGGTGTTTCAAGAATTCAACGATTTCTTCGATTTCTTCTTTTGCACCTTCTAAACCTGCAACATCTTTGAAAGTTGTTTTGATATGATCATCACCTTCAAATAATTTCGCTTTCGATTTTCCGACAGAGAAAATTCCTCCGCCACCTCCAGCAGATCCGCCTCCACCCATTCGTCTGAATAGTAAGAAGTAAATTAATCCGAAGAAAATCAATGAAATGAAAAGATTCATAAACAAACTTCCAAAACCATTTGAAATTTGTGTGTTAAGTACGGCAGTTTTATTCGGACTCTTTTCTACGTTAGCATAAAAATCTTTTTCAAAATTTCCTGCATCAGCAACATTGAAAATAAAGTTTGGAGCACCTGTAGCAAAAGGATTTAAAGTTTCGTTTGATTTTTTAAACTTTTTAAATTCTTCAGTATTCAGAGCTGCGTCCGTTAAATATACACTTACACGTCCTGATTCTTTTTCTAGATTGGCTTCTTTTACGTAACCTTTTTCTACATAAGAAAGGAAAGTCGTACGGTCTATGTTTTTAGTAGTTCCGCCGGCACCTCCAATATTATCAGAAAATAATAGAAAGGCAATCAGCAATAATCCAATAATGGCATATATCCATGTAGGATTAAACCCCGAAGGTTTAAAATTATTTTTTTTCAATTTTTTTTGGTTTCAGTTATGATTAATATTCCATTTCGATACGCGTCTCTACGGCATCACCCCAAAGACTTTCGATATCGTAATATTCTCTGTATTCTTTTTGGAAAATATGGACAATAACATTAGTGTAGTCCAACAAAACCCATTGATTATTTTGCGTTCCTTCTACATGAAAAGGTCTTTCTGACATTTCTGTTTTTACAGTTCTTTCAATCGAACCAGCTAAAGCACTAACTTGTGTATTCGAGTTTCCGGTACAAATAACGAAGTATTGACAAAATGCATTTTCAATTTCGCGTAAATCTAGAATTGTAATTTCTTCTCCTTTAACATTTGTAATTCCGTCAACAATGCTATCTAGCAAGTCTTTTGTATATTGAGTATCTATCATCTTTTATTTTGTAATTCGCAAATTTAGTGAATCCTTATTAAAGTTTAAACTTTTTAAAATAACTTTAACCACTCTATAAAAATAGTAAAAAAAATGTATTTAATTAGTTTTGATTCTTTGCCTAATACGAATGAGTTCTTGGTGGATTTGTCCAAAAAAGATGCCAATAGTTGGACTGTCATACATGCTAAAAATCAAACAAAAGGAAAAGGTTACGCAGGAAATGAGTGGAAAGTTGTCGCTGGAGAAAATTTAACCTTTAGTTTTTTGTTGAAAACAGATTATAGTTTTCAAGAATTAATTTATTTTAACGAATGGATTTCGAATGTTATTTGTCTATTTTTAAAACAATTTCATCCAAAATCTAACGTAAAATGGCCAAATGATATTATTTTAAATGATAAAAAGGTTTGCGGAATTTTAATTGAGAATCATCGTTCTAATGGAATAATGAATTCTGTAATTGGAATTGGAATTAATGTCAATCAAGCTGATTTTAATCACTTACCAAAAGCAACATCTATTCGAAAAGTAACTGACAAAGAATATGACATCGAGGAAATTTTGGCAGATTTAATGCATCATTTCGAAAATGAATATCCAATTTTAGAACAGAAAAATTTCGAACAAATTCATCAAACTTATTTAGATAATCTATTTAGAAAAGATGAAATCTCACATTTTAGATTGGATGGAGTAGAAGTAGACGGAATTATTAAAGATGTAAATGAAGCAGGAAATTTACTAATTGAAATCAATCAAGAATTGCGAGAATTTAAGCACAAAGAGATTGAACTTCTTTTTTAATCCTACATAAATGGTTATTTTTGTTTTATGGAAGAATTTGTAGTTTTAGTTGATCAGGACGATCAAAAATTAGGATTGATGGAGAAGCAACAGGCTCATGTAGCTGGTTTGTTGCATCGTGCATTTTCTGTTTTTGTATTCAATTCCAAAGGAGAATTGATGATTCAGCAACGAGCTGCGAGCAAATACCATTCGCCAACGTTGTGGACAAACACATGTTGTAGTCATCCGCGCGATAATGAAACATACGAACAAGCGGCGCACAGACGTTTGGAAGAGGAAATGGGATTTGATTGCGAATTAGAATATAAATTTAATTTCATTTACAAAGCACATTTAGAAAATGATTTGATTGAGCATGAATTAGACCATGTTTTTATCGGAACATTTGATAACGAACCAAAGCTAAATCCTGATGAAGTGATGGCTTATCGTTGGGTAGAGTTGGATGATTTGAAAAAAGATATGGAAAAAAATCCTCAGAATTATACAGCGTGGTTCAAAATAATTTTTGAACATTACGTTTCGTATATCGAAGAATAAAAATTTATACAGATGAAGGTTACTGTCAACAGAAAAGCACATTTTAACGCTGCGCACCGATTGTTTAACAAGAATTGGAGCGATGAACAGAATTTTGAAGTTTTCGGAAAATGTTCTTACCCAAATTATCACGGACACAATTATGAAATTATCGTGGCGGTGAAAGGTGAAGTTGATCCAGAAACTGGTTTTGTGATGAATTTGGACGAATTACGAAAAATTATTGCGATTGAAGTTGAAGATTATTTGGATCATAAAAATCTGAATGTTGATATTGAAGAATTTAAAACTATCAATCCAACTGCCGAAAATATTGTGATTTTGATTTGGAATAAAATTAGAGCAAAATTAGCGACTGATTTAGAATTGAAAGTAACCTTATACGAAACTCCACGTAATTTTGTAGAATACGCAGGCGAATGAAATTAGGCGATCACATTCCAACTTTTTCGTTGGAGGATAACAAAGGAAATTGGTTTAATTCGGACGAATTTTTATACAAAAAATATTTTGTTTTATTCTTTTATCCGATGGATTTTACGCCAATGTGTACAAAAGAAGTATGTCAATTTCGTGATGTAAATGCAGATTTCAATGCTTTAGACGCTGTGATTGTCGGAATAAATGGACAATCAACTTCTTCTCACGAGAAGTTTTATACAAAACATCAATTAAACTTTCCGTTGCTTTCTGATAAAGGAGCAAAGTTGTCGAAGTTGTTGGGAATCAAAAAGAAATTTGGCTTAATCACACCGCGAGAAACTTTTGTATTCAATAAACAAGGAAAATTAATTAAACACATTGTTTCAAATGTAGCCGAAACGCACATTGAAGAAGCAATGCAAGCAATAAAAAAAGACCAAGGAAATTAGTTTTCTTGGTCTTTTTGTTTGTATAACATTTTTCTTATGACAACTCGATAAATAAAAAAGATAACCGTTCCAATTGCCGAATAAACCAACATTGTTTGCACATCGCTTTTATCGAACAAATATTTTAGTCCAAATAACACGAAAAAGAAAATGATACTATAAATGATATTTTGTTTCATGTGGTAAAAGTAGGGATTAATTTATTTGTTATAAAGATTCTATGAATCATTCTGAATTTGTTTCAGAGTTTCATTTTAAAACTTCACCTCACCAACCTTAATTAATTTCTTAGAAGTTGCCAATTGATTTGGATTTGTTCCTGGTTCGTCTTGCGGAACTTTTTTTCCTTTTTTACGATAGAAATCTATCCAAAAATCATCAATAATTCCAGTTTCTTTGTTTTTGAAATTCATGGGAATCAATTCAAAAATAGTATCATCACGAAAAGCTCTTTCCACAAAATCTGAACAATATAATTCGTCATCATTCAAAATGTATAACCAATTATAAGGTTTTCCGAGCATTGTTTTAGCTTTTTCAATTGCATGAGGAATTGTATATTGATATTCATTTTTGAGACGATAAATGACAATTTTATTATTCTTTTCGGTTTGAGAAATGTAAAAATGATGAATTTCCTCTCGTTGCGATCCGCCCATTGGAGCAGCATGTAGAACAAAAATAGAATCATCAGTTTTTTCGATTAAACCAACATGATCAAAATTGGTTTCGTCATTTATTTTTGTCACTCTATTTATCGCGCCCGAAAGTTCTTCTGTTTGCGCACCAACAAAAATCAAATCTCCATTTTGGATATTTTGTAATGAAATTGAATGTTTTTCTTTTAATATTTTTGCTTTTGTACAACTATTCATTGTCAATGTAAATAGAAGTAAAAAGATAGGAAATAAAACGAATATTTTTTTCATTCGGAATGAATTATTACTTTTAATCTACGAATTAACCAAAAAGATGGATTTTAAAAAAATTTTGACCATATCAATTGTCGTTTTATTGATTTTAGTTGGTGCTGCAATTATTATTGGAAGCAACAAAGATCGACGCGTTTTCTTTATTGAGAGCTTTAATAAACCAATTGAAAATGTTATTAATTCTCGTTTGGATACAGATTATTCGTACGAAATTGTAAAAGTAAAAGGTAAAACAAACGATACCATTTTGATTATTCCTTGCGAAGGTTGTCAACCATTGAAATTATCAGGAAAAATAAACGAAAAGTTTATGAACAAATTTGGTAAAGGAAAATCGGTTATGCGTTTCGAGCCGTATAAAGCGACGGAAGGGAATTTAAAAATTATTCATAAAATTAGATAATCTTCTATTAAAGAAATTTTCCTAACAATTAATTCCTTATTTTTGGGAGAATTATAAACTTATCAAAGCAAACAAACAATGAAAGTAACTGCATTAAACCAAAAGCACAAAGATTTAGGTGCGAAAATGGTTCCTTTTGCTGGATATGAAATGCCAGTGCAATACGCAGGTGTTAACCAAGAACATTTTGCTGTTCGAGAAAAAGTTGGCGTTTTTGATGTTTCTCACATGGGACAATTTTTTGTAAAAGGAGAAAAAGCAACAGACTTATTACAACACTTATTGACGAATGATGTAACGAAAGTTACTATTGGTCAAGCTCAATATAATGCAATGCCAAACGAAAAAGGAGGAATTGTAGATGATTTAATCATTTATAAAATCTCTGATGATGAGTGGATGGCAGTTGTAAATGCATCTAACATCGATAAAGATTGGGAATGGATGAACAAACACAATACGTTTGGTGCAGAATTAACAAACAAATCTGATGAGATGTCTTTGTTAGCAATCCAAGGACCAAAAGCAATTGAAGCGATGCAAGCATTGACAGATGTTAATTTAGCTGAAATTCCGTTCTATCATTTCGCAATTGGTACGTTTGCAGGTATGGAAAATGTGATTATTTCTGCAACTGGTTATACTGGTTCAGGAGGTTTCGAGATTTATTTCGCGAATGAGCAAGCAAACGAAATGTGGGACAAAGTAATGGAAGCTGGAAAATCTTTCGATATTGAGCCTTGCGGTTTAGCTTCTCGTGATACGTTGCGTTTAGAGAAAGGTTACTGTTTATACGGAAATGATATCAACGATGACACAACTCCATTAGAAGCTGGTCTTGCTTGGGTAACGAAATTGGATACAAACTTTATTTCTTCTGATATTTTGAAAGCTCAAAAAGAAGCTGGAGTTGAGAAGAAATTAGTTGGTTTCAAAATGATCGAAAGAGGAATTCCTCGCCACGATTATAAAGTTGTAGATGACAACGAGAATACAATCGGTATTGTGACTTCAGGAACGCAGTCTCCAATGTTGAAACAAGGAATTGGTTTAGCATATGTTCATACAGATTTTGCTAAAGTTGGAACAACAATTAGAATTCAAATTCGTGATAAAAATGTATTAGCAGAAGTTGTAAAAACTCCTTTTGTTTAAAACAATATAAAGTCAAAATACAAAAAAGCTTTCGAGGATTTCGAAAGCTTTTTTTATGAATTCATATTAATTGATACATTTATTGATGTCTTTTTTAGATAAAATTAATAAAATAGATTATTAACTACGAATATTATAAAATTGTTAATATTTCTTAAAAAAAACATAACTTAGATTTGCTTAAATATGATATATGTTATATTTTTGAGATAATAATATTACTGATCAGTAATACAATTAACACTAATTATGATTTTAAGACCTCTATTAGAGGTCTTTTTTATTTTTTAAAACTTTTGAGAATCAGCACTTGGTCCATAACTCGAAGGTAAATCTATTCCAAGTAAGCGATAAAAAACTCCCAATTGAGCGCGGTGATGTGTAATTTGATTTAAAGCATGACGAATTGCTTCATATTTTGTAAAATCTGCAAAAACAGTTTCTCCTTCTGTAACTTGCCATCTTTTTGATAAATGATCTTCGTTCACATTCTCTAACGCCGCTTTTCCTAATTCATAATCATCATCCAATTTTTGTTGTAAATCTTCAATAGAGGTAAATTTTGTCGGTTTGTAATCCCCTGCTGCAAAATCTAATTTATCAGTTGTTAAGATCAAAGCTGGCCAAGCAAATATTTCAACCACATGATTTGTTAAAGTTGTAATATCCATACTTTTTTCATGAGGTTTGTATGTCGTTTTATCCTCAGGAAATCTTGCAATAAATTCTTTGGTAATTTGATACTCGTTTTGCAATTCTTTTGCTAATAATTCTACTATTTTCATGTTGTTTTGATTTGTAGTTAAAAGGTACAAATTTTTGAAATAATTCATAAAAAAACTGCTTTACAATTTAGTAAAACAGTTTATATTTTTAGATATCGTCTGTGTATAAATCAATAATTGGACGAGGCTTTTTTCGCTTGATTTGAGTTAGCCAATAGACAAAAATTCCTATTCCATTTCCAAAAATAATAATCGTAATCCAGACCAAACGATCATCACTTTTTATCAAATTTGGATTCTTTAAAGCATGCACAATAAAGTAAACAAAAGAAATCACACCAGTGAAAAAACTCATCAATACCAAAAAGATAAAAATGATAAGATTTCCTAATAAGGCACTCAATAGTGATTTAGAACTTCCTAAATGTCCTAGCTGCGCATCGAGCGTGCTAAACATCGAATAAAAAATTCCAAAATAACTTAACAAGCCAAGTATAAATAAAGTGATAGGAACAATTGCCAAAGTAGCTTGTAACTTTGGATTGTTCAAAAGAGACGTTAAATCTCTGTCAATTAGTAGATTTTTCATCATTCGAAAAATAATCTTTTATTTTTTTTGCTTTAGATTTTCCTATACAATCGGTTAATTCTAACAAAGATGCATTTTTTATTCGTTCGACCGATTTAAATTTTGTTAATAATTCTTTAATTGTTTGCGGACCGACACCTTCTATTTCTTCCAAAACCGAATTATAAGCGTTTTTACTTCGACGATTTCGGTGACGCGTAATTCCAAATCGATGCGATTCATCTCGCACATGTTGAAGCACTTTTAAGGTTTCAGAATTTTTGTCCAAATATAACGGATAAGGATCGTCTGGATAATAAATTTCTTCCAAACGTTTCGCAATTCCAATCACGGAAACTTTTCCACGTAACCCTAAACGATCAATCGATTTTAGAGCAGAACTTAATTGTCCTTTTCCACCATCAATCAAAATTAATTGAGGCAAAGATTCTCCTTCAGCCAAAACTCTTGAATATCGTCTTTCAATCACTTCTTCCATAGTTGCAAAATCATTTGGCCCTTCTACAGTTTTAACATTGAAAATGCGATAATCTTTCTTACTTGGTTTTCCATTTTTGAACACTACACAAGCCGAAACTGGATTCGTTCCTTGAATGTTAGAGTTATCAAAACCTTCGATATGTCGAGGTTCTACAGGCAAACGCAAATCAACTTTCATCTGATTCATGATACGATTTGTATGACGATCAGGATCGACGATTTTAGTTTGTTTGAGCTGTTCTAAACGATAAATCCGTGTGTTTTTTAACGATAAATCGACAATATGTTTTTTATCGCCAATTTTTGGAACTGTAATTTTTCTGAACGGAATTTCTAAACTCAATTCGAACGGGACATAAATTTCTTTCGAAGTTAAATTAAATCGATCTGAAAAATCAATAATTGCACGTTCCAATAAATCTTCGTCTGTTTCATCCAATTTCTTTTTCCATTCTTCTGTATGCGACTGTATAATTGCACCGTGATAAATTTTCATGAAATTGACATAGGCATATTCTTCGTCCGACGTAATCGAAAAAACATCAACATTGGTAATCGTAGGCGAAACAATTGTAGAACGAGATTGATAATTCTGCAACGCTTCAATTTTTTCTTTAATCATTTGCGCTTTTTCAAACTTCAAATCCGATGCATATTTTGTCATTTGATTGACCAAATATTGTTTTGCTTCATTAAATTCTCCTTTGATAATATTACGAATTGCCGAAATTTGCTCGTTGTATTCTTCTTCGGTTTGATAAGCTTCACAAGGTCCAAGACAATTACCAATATGATATTCCAAACAAACTTTAAATTTGTGATTTTCAATATTTTTCTCGCTCAAATCATACGAACATGTTCTTAGTTGATACAATTCTTTGATCAAACCTAACAAAACTTTCATCGCTTTTCCGTTAGAATATGGTCCAAAATATTCCGAACCATCTTTGATTACATTGCGAGTCGAAAAAATTCGTGGAAATCGTTCATTTTTGATGCAAATCCAAGGATAGGTTTTGTCATCTCTTAACAGGATATTATATCGTGGTTGATGCTCTTTAATCAAATTATTTTCCAACAACAACGCGTCATATTCAGAATTTACGTTGATTGTTTCGATGTTATCAATATTACTCACCAAAACACGCAAACGTTTCGAATCGTGTTGTTTATTGAAATACGAATTCACGCGACGTTTCAAGTTTTTCGCTTTACCAATGTATAACAAATCTCCTCTTTTGTTATAATACTGATAAACACCAGGCGTTTCGGGTAAACTCGCTAATTTTAACTTTACATTTTCATTCATCAAAATACCTCTACAACATTTATTTTTTGCTGCTCATCATCAATATAAATCAAGATTTTGGTTTGAATATTATAACCTAAATTTCTAAAAAAATCGGCATATCTATTCACTTGAAAATGATGATCTAAATCGGGTTGACCAGTTTTATAATCGATAATCGAACAATTATTTTCTGCATCAATTACTACACGATCTGCTCTGAAAATTTGTCCATTTTCATCAATAAAATCGCGTTCATTCAAAACCGTTAAACCTTCAGCAAAATATGGAACTAATTTAGCATCTTGTAATAAATTTTGCAAGGTTATTTGCAGATGTTCTACATTTTCGACTGAAATTGTACCACGCTGTTTTTCACTTTCGATGATTTTTGGTAAATCATTTTGTGTAACAATTTGCGATAAAATGTTATGAACTGTATTTCCAAATTCGGTGAATTTTAACTTTTCTTGCGCTTTTTCTGAATTGGTGTTAATCACTAAACGCGTATTCCAATCCGAAGAATAAATTTTTAACTCAGCTGAAGAGTTTTCTATGATTTTAGGGGTTGAAATTCGTTCTGGAGAACCTTTCAAAATAACTTCATCCTCAGAAAAACCTTTACTGAAAACAAATTCGTGCAAGTAGTTTGCAATATTTTTTGATTTCGAAGATTCTTTTGGTTTTAGCGCAATCATATACAATTGCTCTTTTGCGCGCGTTGTTGCAACATAAAGTGTATTAATTTCATCCAATTGAACCAAATTCTCTTCTTCGTCAATCTTCGATTTTATCGCTTCATTTTTGATTGATTTTAATTCATTATTAATTCCAACATAAAATGTTTCGAACGGATTTTCCTCATCTTTTTGTAATGGAATCCAAATTTTAGAATTCTTACTTTGCCAATCCAAAAATGGCAAAATTACAACTGGAAATTCTAATCCTTTTGACTTGTGGATCGTCATAATCTGAATTGCATCGACACCTTTTGGTGTTTTGATACTCGCTTTATCTTTGATTGTTGACCAAAACTCAAGAAATGAATTAAGATCAGATTCGTTTTTTGATGAATATTCTAAAATAACATCCAAAAAGCTCAAAATATAAGCTGGTGAACGCTCTTGTAAATGTAAAGTTCGAATCGCTTTTTCGGTGAAATCGTATAATGAAAGGTTTTGATCTTGAATAAAATCTAAATCAATTCCAAGTGATTTGGTTAATTTTAAAAACTTTGGCAAATCACCTTTTAAGGCTTTTTCAACTGCGATTGTTAAATCATCTGTTTTGAATAATTCTAATTCATAAGCCACCATCAAAAAACGAATTTTTGATTGTTCGTCTTGTGGATTTGATGTGATTTTGAACAAATATTCAATCAATTGAATTTCGAAAGAATTTTTTAACAATAAAGCTTCATTTGAAATCACAACCAAGTTATTTTCGGTCAAATATTTCGCTAACAAAATCCCTTGCGCATTACTACGAACCAAAATCGCAATATCTTTTAATGAAAAACCATTTGCTCGACAATCTTCAATTGTTTTAAGAACTAATTCTAAATTTTGTTCTTTAAATAAATCTTTCGAACGACCTTCTTGCTCAATGAAATTTATTTTGACAAAACCATCTTTTTGATGATTAGTTAATTGTTTATTTCCAATCTCGTACAAATATTGAAAACTCGGCAAATTGAGTTGTGGCGCGATAAACGAATACAATTCATTGTTAAATTGAATAATATTTTCGTGACTTCGCCAGTTTTTTTCTAATTCTTCAACTTTAATATTTTCTTCCTCTTTTCGATCGATTAAATCAATCATTTGTGCAGGATTTCCACCTCGCCAACGATAAATAGACTGTTTTGCATCGCCAACCAACATAATCGTGTCAGATTGCGCACGCGCATTTTCGACCAACGGATTCAGATTATTCCATTGTAACGTCGATGTATCCTGAAATTCATCAATAAAATAATGATTGTAGCGCGAACCAATTCGTTCGTAAATAAAATTGGCTGGCTGTTGTTGCAGATTTTTACTGATAATGGTATTAAATTCGTTAATCAATAAAACATTTGAATCTTTTTTGATCGAATCCAATGATTTTTCAACTTCATTAATCAACGAAATTGAGGATATATTTTTTTGAATTGAGGTTAACAAAAGTAAGTGATCATTGATGTTCGCAGCTTTTTCGAACAAATCTTTCACTTGAGGAAAAATAGATTCTGCTATTACATCTTTCACTTTCGAAAGATAACCTTCTTCCAAAATATCTTTTGTATTCGCATCGGTTGGTAAAATCAAACCAAAACCATCAAAGTTTTTTAATTTCTGGAAAAAAGCAGCAATTCCTCGACTTTTTCCTGGTAATTCATTTACCGAAATTCCATTGTTTGCAAGCAATTCGAAAAACTCATTTCCGATTGTAATCAAACCATCTTTCAAAGTTTTTATATCATCAAAAATAACTTTTCGGTAACGAATAAATTCGTCTAACGAAATGTTTTTTAATTTTTCTAAATCTTGTAAATGTCTATCATTAGAAATGTCCGAAGTGTCTGAAGAAAGCGTTTTTCGAATATCCCACGATTTATTTGCGTCCATATTATCCAACGCAATTTTGATCATTGTTTGCGTTAGTTTTTCGTCTTCCCCAATTTTTGAATACAACAAATCAACAGATTCATTAATGATTTCATTCGTATTCATTTCGACATCAAAATTCATTGATAAACCCAAATCTTGTGCAAAAGATTTCATCAATCGAAGATTAAATTTATCAATCGTAGAAATCGAAAATTTGGAATAATTATGAAGAATCGCAATCAGAATATTGTATGCTTTTGTCTTAATGATTTCAGGCTTCAAATTCAGTTCTGAAGCTAATTCTAGAATATAGCCATCTTCTTTTGGATTAGGGTTTTTGGCAATTTCTTCTAAAGTTTCGATGATACGTTCCTTCATTTCGCCGGCCGCTTTATTGGTAAATGTAATGGCTAAAATATGCTCGAAATGATAATCGCTTTCATTCGTCAATAACAACGAAAGAAATTCCTTTACCAATGTGTAAGTTTTACCTGCTCCAGCGGAAGCATTGTAAATTTTGAAATCGCCTACTTGTAACAAATTCTTAATTTTTAGGAAAGTTAAACAATCTTCTCAAAAATAGAAAATCAGAATGCCAAAACATGACGTACTAAAAAAGGAAACCTGAACGAGTTTCCCTTTTTTTTGAATATGTTATAAATACTATGAAATTTTTATTATTTCTTAATTTCTTTTTTTAATTCTTTTTGCCTTTTTTCAATCTCTTTTAGCATTTGTTTAGTATTTTTTTCTTGTAATTCTAGTTCTTTCTTTTTCTCCTCAAGATGTTTACTCATTTCTTTTGGATCTTCAGAATAAAATGTTTTTACAGTAAAAGTACCTAATTTTTGTATTTCGGGATTTTTGGGATCAACTTTAAATTTCGTTACTTCTCTTGCAGAATGCGGTTCTACTGTAATTGCCCACGGATTTTTAGTATCCGTTTTTACAGCTGCAATATCATAATCTCTTGCTTGCGCATTTTTTACTTGTTTTTCTATTTCTGTATTATCAACTACTTTATTTTTTGAAAAACTTAAACTATAACTATTATCAATTCCTTTTGATTTTAATTGATTCTCTATATAAACTCTATCAATTTCAGAACTAATAATTTTGTGCTCAACACCATTTTTATCTGTATAAATAGAATAACCATTTTTCAACGTAATATTATTTTGTACTGTTGGCATTTTAGCTGTTTTTACTTTTTTATTGATACTCGGAATGTCTTTTTTTGAATTGAAAATTTTGATGATACTTGAATCTTTTTTGATAATTTCTATCAAACCTTCATTACTTTTTACAAAAACTTTTTCTATTTCTTTGGGATCAATTTTTTGCAAAATTTTTCCGTCCGTTCCATATAAAATCGTTGGAGCCAACTCTTTTTTCAAGACAATATCTTTTATTTTGATAGAATCATTCAGAATAATATCTCCAGCATCATTCAAGATAATTTTGTTTTGCGCATTACTTTTCAAAATCGTTTTTAACTCATCTTTCGTAAACACTTTTTCTATTGGAGTTGTTGTTTTAGCTTGATCTGTTTTGAGAAGCGAATCTCTCAAAGTAGTTGCTTGTCCAAGAAGAATTTCGGCTTGCGATTGAACAGGTTTTTCCAACGCTTGTTCCACTTTTTGAGCTTTTATCTCAACTTCTTGCGCAAACGATTTTTGACTAAAAAGTACAAAAGCACTCAATATAAAAGGCAACGAAGCAAAAGATAGAATTTTCACTTTTCGTTTTGATGTATTTTTTGTCATCATAAGCAGGCGTTTTTTAGTTAGAATAAAATTGAAATTACTTGCCATCATCGATGGATTTTGCGTTGCAATACAATCCAAAATTTGATGTTGGTAAGTTTTTAAATCTGAGTTTCTTTTCAATACATATTCATCTGCCAAAAACTCGTGATTTAGTTTGATTGATTTTTTATAGAAATAAATAAACGGATTGAACCAAAAAAGAATTTGAAAAATTTCAATTAACAAAATGTCCAAACTATGTTTCTGAATGCAATGCGCTTTTTCGTGATCAATTAAATTTTGATGTAAACTTTTTAGTTGCTTTTTCGGAATAAAAATATATTTCCAAAAACTATACGGCTGATTCGAATCTAAATCAAGAATATATGTAATTTCTTGATCTTTGATTTTTTCCTCAGTCTTAATTTTGAACATCAATTCGTACAAATTGTAGATAAATCTTACAAGAAATATTACGCCAACCAAAATGTAAATAACAGTCAAAATATCACCAAAATTAATTCCTTTTTCTTGTTGCAACAATTCAGGGTTTTGCATTAGAAAAGCCAATAATTCGGGCGAAATATTTGTTTCTGTCGCTGTGATAGGCAAATCAATTTTGTACAAAGGCGCGATTAACGAAAATATCAACGAAAACAACAGATAAAAACGATTGATTTTATACATGCTTTCGCGTTCCAAAAAAAGTTTATAAAACGAATATAAAAATCCGGAACAAAGAATAAATTTTATAAAAAAAGCAACCATAGGTTATTTCTTTTTGCGATCTATTTCGTTGTCAATTATATCACGTAATTTTTCTAATTCTTCGACCGACATATTGTTCGATTTTGCAAAAAATGAAGCAAATTGTGTTGCCGAATTATTAAAGAAGTTCGAAATCATTCCTTTTACTTCTTTCGAAAAATAATCATCTTTTTTCACCAAAGCATAGTATCGTCGCGAGTTTCCCATTTGCTCGTAATCAATATAACCTTTGTCGTGCATCCTTTTTAATAAGGTAGAAATTGTAGTATTCGCAGGTTTTGGATCGTCATAAGAATCGATAATATCTTTCGCAAAAACTTGTTTTCCGCTCCAGATAACTTCCATTACTTCCTCTTCTCTTCTTGATAATTTAACATTCATATCTACAACTGTATTTTTATTACTACAAATATAGAATTTAATTTAACAAGGCAAAATTGTTTTAGAATTGTTTAACGATTAAGCACAAAAAAAGGAGCAAAAAGCTCCTTCTAATTTTTTTAATTAAAGCAATTACATTTCCATTAACTTATATGCTACACCAACACTAAAGTATGTGTTTGTAATTTTGTAATTGTCGTTCATTACTTCTGGGAAATAATTGTTGATGTTTGACAAACCTTTCGTAAAACGAGCATTAATTTCTAGTTCATCACTTACTTTATAAGCAGCACCAAAATTTAATCCGAAATCAAATGTTTTGAAATTATCTACAAATTTTTCTTTTTCATTAATTTTTCCTTCTTCAGTTTTCTTTTTAGCAGAAACTAAGAAACCTAATTGTGGACCAAATTCAACATTTAATCCATCCATAATTTCATAACGTCCCATTAAAGGAATATTAATATTATGTGTAATTAATTTAGCTTTTGAGTTATCATTTGTTTTCAATCCAGCTCCTTGTTTAGAATATAATAACTCTGGTTGAAAACTAATTTGATCCGTTATCTTATAGTTGGCATAACCTCCCACATAAAAATCAGTTCTGAATTTAGTTTGATTTTGATATATTTGTCTTGAATCACCAGATAAAGTCGGGAAGTTAAGACCTCCTTTTACTCCTAAATCAATTTGCGCATTTGCTGCACTTAATCCACCGAAAAGTGCTATTCCTAAAATAAGTTTCTTCATTTTTTTATTACTTAAGTCTGAGTTATAATAATTAATTCAAAAGTAAAGTTTTATTCATACAGAAGATTGATTTACACTTTAAAAAAATCAATAATGCTTTTTTGATTCACAATTTCTGTGCCTTTTTTGTTAAAAATTGATAAAATTTTAAGATTTACAAATATCATCTAAATATTCTAAAATAATTTTAGTTGCATTTGGTGAATTTTGAACAAAATCTCCAGCTTTTTTTCCACTTTCTTTTCGGAAATTTTCATCGTTCATCAAACGATTCATAATTGTATCAAATTCATGTCGATTAGCAATAGAAAATCCTCCGCCAACTTCTATCAAATCCACAGTTTCCTGAAATTTCTTGTATTTAGGACCAAAAACGACAGGATTTCCAAATGTTACAGCTTCTAACGTGTTATGAATTCCTGCACCAAAACCTCCGCCAATATAGGTAATATCTGCATAAGAATAGACTTTTGATAAAATACCAATTGTATTTAGAATAAATATTTTCGAATCGATTAACTCTTGATTGGATGTTTTTTCTAAATCAGAAAATTTAACTGCTTTTTGGTTGATTTTATTCTGAAAAGAATTGATTTCAGCATTATTCAAATTATGTGGTGCAAAAACAATTTTCCAATCATTATTTAATTTTTGGTTGATTAAATTCACAAATAATTCTTCATCTTTTGGCCAAGAACTTCCAACAACAATTAATTTCGAATTTTGTTTAAAATCATTCATAAAATCCAATTCATTATCTTGATGAATGATCTGTTTGACACGATCAAATCGCGTATCGCCTGCAATTGTATTTTGTGTGATATTGATTGAATCCAGTAAATCTTTTGATTTTTGATTTTGAACAAAGAAATGATTTATCAAACTTAATTTTTTCGCAAACCAATTATTTCCGTCTTTTTTGAAAAAATTTTGACTCTCTCTAAAGATTGACGAAACCACTATTGTAGGAATGTTTTGCTGATGTAATTCGATAATCAAATTAAACCAATATTCGTATTTCACCAAAATCAAAATTTCTGGATGAAGCACTTTTATTAACTTTTCTGCATTTGATTTTGTGTCCAAAGGCAAATAAAAAATAACGTCTGCGCCTTGATAATTCTTTCTAATTTCATAACCAGAAGGAGAGAAAAATGAAACAGCAATTTTATGTGTTGGATAGTTTTCTTTCAATGCTTCGATCACTGGTCTACCTTGTTCAAATTCGCCTAAAGATGAACAATGTACCCACAAAACTTTATCGGTTTCTGAAATTTTAGAAGCTATTTTTTCTTCCCAATTTTTTCTTCCATCTACCCAAAGTTTTGCTTTTTCGTTAAAATTCGAAGCCAATTTTAGCGCCATTCCGTACGCCTTAATTGATGTGTTATAAAATCCTTGCACAATGTTGCAAAGTTAAAAATTTAGAATGAGCTTTTTTTGTACATTTGTTGTAATAATAACGACTTTTTAAAGTTGTAGATTTTGAAAGATTCATTAAGTTATGAAAAAAATACAAATGGTTGACTTACAAAGTCAATATCAAAAAATAAAAGGAGACGTTGATGCAGCAATTTTGAATGTTTTGGATTCGGCTGCTTTTATTAATGGACCAGAAGTAAAACAATTCGAAACTGAATTGCAAAATTACTTAAATGTAAAACACGTAATTCCTTGTGGAAACGGAACTGATGCGTTGCAAATTGCTTTGATGGCCTTAGGTTTAGAGCCAGGTGATGAAGTAATTACGGCAGATTTTACATTTGCTGCAACAGTAGAGGTTGTTGATTTATTGAAATTAAATTCGATTTTAGTTGACGTTGATTATGATACTTTTACAATTGATACAGAAAAATTAAAAGCGGCAATCACGCCAAAAACAAAAGCAATTATTCCAGTTCATTTATTTGGTCAATGTGCGAATATGGACGAGATTATGGCAATTGCAAAAGAACATAACTTATATGTTGTAGAAGATACTGCACAAGCTATTGGAGCGGATTACAAAGGTCGAAAAGCTGGAACAATTGGTCACATTGGTTGTACATCTTTCTTTCCTTCAAAAAACTTAGGTTGTTATGGTGATGGTGGAGCAATTTTTACAAATGATGATGATATTGCACATCGTTTACGTGGAATTGTAAATCACGGAATGTACAAACGTTACTACCACGATGAAGTTGGTGTTAACTCTCGTTTGGATTCTGTTCAAGCAGCAGTTTTACGTCGTAAATTACCTTTCTTAAATGATTATAACGCTGCTCGTAACAAAGCTGCGGCTTATTATACAGATGCTTTTAAAGATATTGATGCATTATTAACGCCTGTAAAAGGAGAAGACACAACTCACGTATTCCATCAATATACGTTACGTGTAACAAATGGTAAACGTAATGAATTACAAGCTTTCTTGACTGAAAAAGAAATTCCTGCGATGATTTATTATCCTGTTCCATTACGCAAACAAAAAGCGTATGATAACGGGCATTATAATGATGCAGATTTTCCAAATACAAACAAATTGGTAGAAGAAGTAATGTCTTTACCAATGCACACAGAGTTAGATGAGGAGCAATTGGCTTACATCACTTCTGCTGTTCGCGAATTTTTTGGAAAATAATTTATCCTAAAAATAATACGAAAAAGCTTCTGATTAGTTTCAGAAGCTTTTTTATTTTCCTAAATTTGATTTCACTATAAAAACTAAATATTAAAAATGAGTAAAATATTAGTAACTGGAGGTTTGGGTTACATTGGTTCGCACACAGTTGTAGCTTTACAAAATGCAGGTTATGAAGTTGTGATTATAGACGACTTGTCGAACACAGAAATTGGCGTGTTGGACAAAATTACTTCTATTACTGGAACAAAACCAACTTATTTCGAGATTGACTTAAAAGATCAAGAAAAAGTAAACGAATTTTTCAAAATAAATAAAATAGATGGAATTATCAACTTCGCAGCGCATAAAGCAGTTGGAGAATCTGTTGAAAAACCGTTGATGTATTACCGTAATAATCTTCTAGGTTTGATTAATCTTTTGGATGCAATGAAAGATTTTGATGCTGATAATATTATTTTCAGTTCGTCTTGTACAGTTTATGGACAAGCGGATAAAATGCCTATTGATGAGCAAACTCCACTGAAAAAACCTGAATCTCCTTATGGAAAAACGAAACAAATGGGAGAAGAAATTTTAGAAGATTTCTCAGCAGCATTTGATAAAAATGTGATTTGTTTACGTTATTTCAATCCAGTTGGTGCACATCCGACAGCTAAAATTGGAGAATTACCAAAAGGAATTCCAAATAATCTAATTCCTTATGTTACACAAACTGCGGCTGGAATCAGAGAAACATTATCGGTTTGGGGAGATGATTATCCGACGCGTGATGGAACGGCAATTCGTGATTATATCGATGTAAATGATTTGGCTGATGCACACGTAAAAGCAGTAACTCGTTTGATCGAAAATAAAAATAAAGCAAAGCTAGAATTCTTTAATCTTGGAACAGGAACAGGATCTACGGTTTTAGAAGTAGTTCACGCATTTGAAGATGCGAATGATTTGAAATTGAAATACGAAATCAAAGAGCGTCGTGCAGGTGATATTATCGAAGCTTATGCAAATAACTCTTTAGCAGAAAAAGAATTGGGTTGGAAACCTGAAACAAAATTATCAGAAAGTATGCGTACTGCCTGGGAATGGCAAAAAAGTTTAGAAAAATAAAAGATGATTCAATTACCAACAGCGGGTTTATTAGTTATTAAAAATAATAAACTGCTTTTGACATTTAGCAAAAATAAAAAAGCGTGGTATTTACCAGGTGGAAAAATTGATAAAGGTGAAAATTCTGAAACAGCTTTGGTAAGAGAAATAAAAGAAGAATTGAGTTTGGATTTGGTAAGAGAAGAGCTCAATTTTTATTGTCATATTACAGCTGAAGCATATGGAGAACAGGATCTTTTGATGGAACAAGATTGTTTTTTGTACGATTTGAACGAAGAAATAAAACCAACAAATGAAATTGAAGCTTACAACTATTTTACTTTTGAAGAATATTTACAAGAGGAAATTCAAGTAATTGGAGTGATCAAAGTTTTTGAAAAATTGACAAAAAATCATTTATTGAACTAAAAATAATTTCAAAAATAGAAGGCAATCCGTAATCGAGATTGCCTTTTATTTATTATTATTTAGTTTTTTTCAAGATGTATTTATCTTTCAAATTTCCTGTGATTTCTTTTCCTTGTTGATCCAAAACTTTCAATCTATTTTCTTCAACTTTCAACACTAACGGACTTACATTAGAATTTAAATGTAAAACATTTCCAGAAGCATCCCATTTATAAAATCCTTCGTCTTGATAAACTGTTTCTTTTCCTAAATATTCTTGTTCAATAAAAAAGTTACCATCTTTTTTCAATTCAACAATATATTTTATTCCCTCACAATCGGCGCAAGGTAAAGTTCCTTCATATTTTCCAGCCCAATCCAACGAATTCATAGAATTGTGTTCTTTTTTTACAGCTTCTGTAATTTCTTTAGAAGAATCTGTATTTTTTTGTTCTTGTTGAACACCTTTTGATTGGCAAGAGAATATAATGAAAGATGCGAAAATACTCGCGAAAATAGATTTTTTCATAAATTAATTTTATGATATTTTTAACAACAAATTTGATACCAAATTACGACTATATTTTTCTAACTTTCAACTAAAATTTTATAAAATGCTTCGCTCAAAAAAAATACAAACACCTCTTGGAGAAATGCTTGCCATAAAGTCGGAAAAAGGACTTTGTATGTTAGAGTTTTTTGATGGAAAATCGACCGAAAAACAACTCAAAGAAATAGAAAACTTGGGTGAAATTTTGGAAAAAGATGATGATATTTTGAATCGTTTAGAAAATGAATTGAACGATTATTTTAAAGGAAATTTAAAAGAATTTACCATTCCACTTGATTTGATTGGAACAGATTTCCAGAAAAAAGTTTGGAACGAATTAATCAAAATTCCATTTGGAGAAACAAGATCATACAAAGAACAATCGATAGCTGTTGGAGATTTATTAGCGATACGAGCAGTTGCAAATGCGAACGCAAAAAACAAAATTGCAATCGTAGTGCCTTGTCATCGCGTAATTGGTTCAGATGGTACGTTAACTGGATATGCTGGCGGAAAGAAACGCAAAAAATTTTTGTTAGAATTAGAATCGCAACAATTAAACTTATTTTAATATGAAAGACAGCTTAATTACTGTCTTTCATATTGATTTAATAATCTTACTTTTTTAATAAAATGTATTTATCTGCTAATGGACCTTTGATATCTTCACCTTCTTGAGATAGGATAATTAGTTTATTTTCACCTACTCTATAAAAATGTCGATTTTTATCTTTTGTATCTAAATACAAAGCATTATTATCAGCAGTCCATTGGAAATGACCTTCATCTATTAATTTTTGGTTCCCTTTCATATATTCAGAAACTACTTTTATAGTTTCATCTTTATTTAAAGTTACAGTTGTTTTAATTCCAGCACAATCAGCACATGGTAAAATTCCATCATAAGTTCCTACCCAATCAATAGAAGTTTTCGCATTATGCGTATCAATAATATGTGTATCTGATGAGTTTATTGGTTCTTTTTGAATAGTTGAATCTTTATGATCAGTTGTTGCTTCTTCAGTTTTTATAAGTTCTTTATCTGTCTTTGTTTCGCAACTATAAATTACTGAGCTAAAAATAAGTGTAAGGATAATTGATTTTTTCATTTGTTATTGATTTTAACTGATTAAAATCCAAATAATATTCCAAAAAATGTTAAAAACTATATTTTTATTACATTTATTTAGGATGTAATAGCTTTCGAAAAAACTTTGTAAATTAGCCAATCAGAAAAGTAATGTATGAGTGTTGAGCTATTACCAGATGGAAGAGTAAAAAAACCTGAATGGTTGCGTG
Organism: Empedobacter sp. UBA6305; assembly: GCF_002440405.1. Taxonomy (NCBI): domain Bacteria; kingdom Pseudomonadati; phylum Bacteroidota; class Flavobacteriia; order Flavobacteriales; family Weeksellaceae; genus Empedobacter; species Empedobacter sp. UBA6305. The sequence goes on from NZ_DJTP01000041.1 coordinate 170,228, forward strand.
TAAAATTGCCTACGGGAAAAAAACATCGCGAATTAAGAGGTTTAGTTGATAAATATAAATTGAACACCATTTGCCAAAGTGGAAGTTGTCCTAATATGGGCGAATGTTGGGGTGAAGGAACTGCGACATTTATGATTTTGGGAAATGTGTGTACGCGTTCATGCGGTTTTTGTGGTGTAAAAACTGGTCGTCCAGAGCAAGTTGATTGGGCAGAACCAGAAAAAGTAGCGCGTTCTATCAAATTAATGCAAATAAAACATGCGGTTTTAACTTCTGTTGACCGTGATGATTTAAAAGATATGGGTTCTATTATTTGGGCAGAAACAATACACGCTGTTCGTAGAATTAGCCCAGGAACAACGATGGAAACTTTGATTCCAGATTTTCAAGGAATCGAAAAACACATCGATCGTATTGTAGAAGCTGCTCCAGAAGTACTTTCTCATAATATGGAAACGGTTCGTCGTTTAACGCGCGAAGTTCGTATACAAGCAAAATATGATCGTTCGTTAGAAGTTTTACGTTATGCAAAAGAAGCAGGTCAACATCGTACAAAGACTGGAATTATGCTTGGTTTAGGTGAGTTTGAAGACGAAGTTTTTGAAACAATTCAGGAAGTTGCTGATGCAAATGTAGATGTCATTACAATTGGTCAATATTTACAACCAACGAAAAAACATTTGCCTTTGAAAGAATTTATCACGCCAGAACAATTCAAAAAATACGAAGATTTCGCTCGTGGATTAGGATTCCGTCATGTAGAATCTGGACCATTGGTTCGTTCTTCTTACCACGCTGAGAAACATATTTTATAAAAATAATTTAAATTTAATATTTAGAAGAGTTGCAATGATTTGTAACTTTTTTTTTTTATTTTTAAAATATAAATTACAATTATGAAAAACTTCTTAACACTAATTATCATTTTTTCAAGTTTTGCGCAAGCGCAAGTTTATGAAGTGAAAGTAAGATTTAAACATCATACAAAGTATACTTCAGAATATATTGAAAAAGTTTTTTCAGATATTAAAAATGAAGAACAAAGAAAATGGAATATTGAACAGAATGAAAATCCAAAACCAATAGATTTTTTAATTTATTCTTCTAAAAATGAGCAAAATTCTGTTGAACAAGAAAAAATTAATAACGATCAAAATTATCAGGGAGAAATTAAAAAATCAGTTGTAGGACTGCCTTTAGGAGTGACATATTCAGATTTTAGATTGAATGAAAATTATAAAGAAGAAGATGTTTACGGTAAAAAATATATTGTCAAAAATCCAATAGAAGAGTTAGTTTGGGAATATTCAAACGAAACAAAAGAAATATTGGGTTATAAAGTTTATAAAGCAACTTCTGATTTTAAAAAATATAAAGTAGAAGCATGGTATACCAAAGAAATTGATTTTGATTTTATGCCGATAAATGTAAAACCAATTGAAGGATTTGTTTTAGAGATGAATTTATTTGTTGAAAGTGAAAAAGTTGGACGAATGGATAATATTATTCGTGTAGAAGCTATTCAACCAAATGTAAAAAAATATAAATTCAAAAATCCTCTTAAAGCTGATAAAGCTTCAAAATTACCTATTGTATCTCAACAAGAAATAGCAAAAATTTATGACGAAGCCAACAAGAAACGTAACGAAATGTATAATAACACTCAAGGAATTGATAAAAAATAAATATGAGAAAGCTATTAACACTAATTATCATCATTTCTAGTTTTGCGCAAGCTCAGTTTTATGAAGTAGAATATGAGACTCAGATTAAAGTAAAATACAATGAAAAAGGTTTAGATTTTTATAAAGAGATTTCTGATCCTGAAGTAAGAAAACAAAATATCTATCAGAATGAAAATCCTCCTGCTTTAGATTTTAAATTTATTTTGAATAAAGATGAAGCAAACGTAATTGAATTACCAAAAGTTCAGAATGGGCAAGGACAGATTGTTTTTATCAAGAAAAGTGCACCATATATGTATTTTGGAACAACTTATTTCAATCATGCAAAACAAGAAACGTTGATGCAACAAGATGTTTATGGAAAAAAATATATTGTTTACGATAATATAAATAATCTTGATTGGAAATTATCAAATGAAACAAAAAATATTCTCGGATATAAAGTACAAAAAGCAACAGCAAATTTTAATGACAGAATATTTGTAGCTTGGTTTGTTCCAGAAATTAAAACAGATTTGATGCTTATTAATTTCAAAAGTCCAGGCGGTTTAGTCCTTGATCTTGAAATTTCTTATGAAGATGGAATGGGGAAATATTTTGGAGTTTATAAAGCAAATTACATCAAAGAAAAACCTAAATTCAAATTTATTGTTCCGACAAAAGGAAATAGAGTTTCGAGCGATGAATTAGAGAGAATTTGGGATGACCTTGATAAAAAAAGAAATGACGCTAACAATCAAGGAATAGAAAAAAAGGACTAAAATGAAAAAAATAATCGCACTAATTATTCTGATTTCTAGTATCGCAAATGCTCAATTTTATGAAATTGAATACGAAGTTCAACCTCAAATTCATTTTACGGATAAAGCTTTAGAAAATTTGAAACAATATTATCCAGATCAAAAACAAAGAGACGAAGTTTTAGAAATGTCTAAAAATATTCCTTCGATTAATTATCAATTTTCCTATAATAAAACTCAAAGTCAATCAGTGAATATTCAAAAAATAGATAATTCTCAACAAGCACAAGGAGGTTCAATGGGAATTAGTCCAGATATAGGAGAAAAACCAATTTTTGATTACAAAGAGAAAGTTTTTTACAATGAAACAGATTTGTTTGTAAAGAAAATGATCATTTATGATTCGCTTAATTATGTAAATTTTACTGATACTGGAAAAAGTAAAACTATTCTTGGAATCGAAACCAAAGAAGCAATCGGGAAATACAAAGATGTTGATGTTATTGCTTGGTATGCGCCTTCAATTCCTTATTCGTATTCGCCAGATAAATATTATGGTACAAAAGGTTTGATTTTAGAATTGAATTATAAATACACGAAAGATGATGTAGAAGTGATGATTTCGTGGAATGCGACAAAGAAAAAAGAATTAAAAAAAGCACCAATTTTTACAATAAATAATAAGTTACAAAAGGTATCCTATTCAGAATTTCTAAAAATGATCGAAGATTCAAATCAAATACAACGAGAAGCAGCTAACCAAGGAGTTGAAAAATAATAAAAGAATACATAACAAACTTGCTTAACTTTAAGCAAGTTTTTTTGTGTATGAAAATTAAAGCGACATTACTCACAATTGGTGATGAAATTCTTATCGGACAAATTGTGGATACAAATTCGGCATTTATCGCCAAACAATTGAATACGAATGGGATTGAAGTGGAAGAAATTATTTCTGTTCAAGACGAAATGAATCATATTATTGAAGCTTTCGAACGAGGAATTTCTAAATCAGATATTGTAATTGTTACAGGAGGTTTAGGACCGACAAAAGATGATAAAACCAAAGTAGCTTTGTGTCAATTTTTAGATTGTGAATTAATTCAAGAACCAAAAATTTTAGAGAATATTGTTCAATTATTTCAAACAAGAGGTTACACAAAAGAATTAAATAGTCTGAATCAAGATCAAGCTTTAATTCCAGAAAAATCTACATTTATTCAGAACAAATACGGAACGGCGCCATGTCTTTGGACTACTATTAATGATAAAATCATCATCAATTTGCCAGGTGTTCCTTTTGAAATGAAAGGTTTGATGCGCGATGAAATTATTCAAAGATTACAAAACCAATTTCAATCAGAAACTATTGTTCATCGTGATATTTTGATAAGTGGAATTCCTGAAAGTGATTTAGCAATTTTGTTAGAAGATTGGGAAAATAATTTGCCCGAATTTATTCATTTGGCGTATTTACCGAATCGAACTTCTATTGATTTACGATTTTCAGCGTTTGGAACAGATAAAGAATTTTTACAAAATGAAATTCAGCATCAAATCAATCAATTCAAATTAATTGCAGGAGAATTTCTAGTTTCTGAAAATTCAGGAAATGCGCAGCAAATTTTGGGTGATATTTTAAAAGAAAAAGGATTGACAATTTCGACTGCCGAAAGTTGTACTGGAGGAAATATAGCAAGTTTGATCACTTCTGTTTCGGGAAGTTCTGCTTATTATTTTGGAACAATAGTTTCATACGACACTTCGGTAAAAGTAAATTTGCTAAATGTGAATCAATCTGATATTGATGAATTTACAGTAGTTTCGGAACAAGTTGCTGAACAAATGGCAAAAGGTGTTCGAAATCAATTAAAAACGGATATTAGTATTTCTACAACTGGTGTCGCTGGTCCAAATAAAGGTGAAGATGGAAAAGAGGTTGGAACAGTTTGGATTTCGATTACAAATGGTCATTCAACATGGAATAAAAAATATTTTTATCCCTATTTAGATCGAGAAGATTTCATCAAAATTGTTTCGAATAATGCACTTAATTTGGCAATTCAGTTTGTGAGAGAGGAGTCTTAAAATAATAACTCTTGGACAACTAAGAATGACAGTATATTTTTTTAATGTCAAATGACTTAGAAGAAAGATTTAGAATATTTCTTAAAACATATTTAGTCTATTAAATTAATAGAGTTTATATTTGTCGCAAATTTTGTGTCAAATGTTAAAAAAGATTGCGAGCAATACATTATTTCGATTGCTTTTGGGTGTGATTGCCGGTTTGGTTTTAGGAATTTATCTGAACGAAAATACAATTCAAGTTGTTTTATCCTTAAAATATTTTACAGGACAATTAATCTTCTTTTTGGTTCCGTTAATTGTGATTGGTTTTATTGTTTCTTCAATTACGAAATTAAGCGAAGGCTCTGCTAAAATAGTAGGTTTTTCATTATTAATTGCATATTTATCTTCAATAGGAGCGGGGTTATTTTCGATGATTGCAGGTTATCAAATCATTCCAAATTTATCTATTCCAACTTCAGTGGATTCGTTGCGAGAAGTTCCAAAAATTTTATTTCAATTAGATATTCCGCCAATTTTTTCGGTGATGACAGCGTTGGTTATTTCGTTGATGCTAGGAATGGGAATTTTGATTACAAAAGCGAAGGAATTAGAAAAGATTTTTGATCAATTCAAAGATATTGTAATTCTTTTGGTAAATAAAGTTTTGATTCCGATTTTACCTTTTTTCATTGCTGCAAATTTTGCAATTTTGAGTTATGAAGGTTCTATTGAAAAACAATTACCAGTTTTCTTGAAAGTAATTTTAATCGTTATTATTGGTCATTTTATTTGGATGACATTAATGTATACAATCGCAGGATTTTATCATAAAACAAATCCATTCAAACTACTAAAACATTATCCTCCTGTCTATTTAACGGCTGTTGGAACAATGTCATCTGCTGCATCTTTGGGTATTGCTGTGAAAGCAGTTGACGATAGTAAAGTAATTAAACCAACGATTGCTAATTTTACGATTCCATTTTTCTCGAATACACATTTATGTGGTTCGGTTTTGACAGAAGTTTTCTTTGTGATGACGGTTTCGCAAGTATTGTATGGTCATATTCCTGATTTAGGAACAATGGTAACTTTTGTTTTGCTTTTAGGCGTTTTTGCAGTTGGTGCACCAGGAGTTCCAGGTGGAACAGTTGTCGCTTCGTTAGGATTAATTTCAAATGTTTTAGGATTTGATGAAGCTGGAGTAGCTCTAATCTTGACTATTTTCGCATTGCAGGATAGTTTTGGAACGGCGTGTAATATTACAACTGATGGCGCATTGAGCATGATTGTAGATAAATATGCTGATGAGAAATAATTTTAACTCAACTATGAAAAATATAAAAAAAATCACTTCATTTCGAAGTGATTTATTTTTGCTTTATTTTCTTCTTCCTCGATGAGGATTCTTTGGTTTCGTATCTTTTTTGGGTTTAAAACCTGTATTATTTTTCTTGAAATTATTATTGTTACTATTTGCGTCAGGTAATTTATAAAACTCTTTTGGTGTTTTAATCACCGTCACATAATTACCAATCAATTTCTCAATATTTGCCAAATCACCTCTTTCGTCAGCAGCACATAAAGAAATTGCTTTTCCTTCGCGTCCCGCACGACCAGTACGTCCGATTCGGTGTACATATGTTTCAGGAACATTCGGTAATTCGTAATTGATCACATAAGGTAATTGATCAATATCGATTCCACGAGCAGCAATATCAGTGGCAATTAATACTTTTAATTTTTCTTCTTTGAAATCATTTAAAGCACGTTGTCTTGCATTTTGAGATTTATCACCATGAATTGCCGCAGCAGGGATTCCTGCTTTTTCCAAGTGTCTTACCAAACGATTTGCGCCGTGTTTTGTACGTGTAAAAATCAAGGTACGATCTTCTGGATGCTCGTTTAAAATGCTAACCAAAAGTTTTACTTTCATGTCTTTGTCTACATGATAAACAAATTGCTCAACTGTTTCGGCAGTCGAAGAAACAGGTGCCACGCTGACTTCTTTTGGACGACGAAGAACTGAATGAGAAAATTTTCGAATGTTTTTTGGCATCGTTGCCGAGAAGAAAAGTGATTGTCTTTCTTTTGGAATGATTTCTAAAATCTTTTTGATTTCATGAACAAATCCCATATCCAACATACGATCGGCTTCATCTAAAACAAAAATCTCTATTTGATTAATTTTTAAATGTCCTTGTCCAATCAAATCCAACAAACGACCAGGCGTTGCAATTAAAATATCAACACCATTTTTGATGGCTCCAATTTGTGGATTTTGATTAACACCTCCAAAAATCGCTAAATGTTTTAATGGTAAATTTTTACCATATAATTTAAAACTTTCGTTGATTTGAATGGCTAATTCACGTGTTGGCGTTAAAATTAATGTTCTAATTTTTCTTCCTTTACTCGGAGAATTTGTTAAGTTTTGTAGAATAGGAATTGCGAAAGATGCTGTTTTTCCTGTTCCTGTTTGTGCACAACCAATAATATCATTTCCTTCTAAAACTAAAGGAATAGATTGCTCTTGAATTTCGGTTGGTTCTGTATATCCAGCCTCATCAATTGCTTTTAAAATTGGTTCAATTATATTTAATTCTGAAAAATTCATTGATTAAAATCGTGTAAGTTTTTATATAGAAATAGATAAGCACTTCCGTAGAAGTGCTTTATAATTAAAAATAAATCTATTCCATTTCTTTTGCGTTGCGATCAATTTTTTCCTCAGGTTCTGTTGCATGAACAGAGTTTGCCGAATAATTTCTCCAACGTTCTAAAATATCTATCATATCAGCAGGCATCGGGGATTCGAAATACATACGTTCTCCTGTTGTAGGATGATCAAATCCTAATGTGCGTGCGTGTAAAGCTTGGCGAGGACAAGCAGCGAAACAATTGTCAACAAACTGTTTGTATTTGTTGAATGTTGTTCCTTTCAAAATGCGATCTCCACCATAACGAGCATCATTGAATAATGGATGACCCAAATGTTTGAAATGCGCACGAATTTGATGTGTACGACCAGTTTCTAATTTACATTCGACCAATGTAACATAAGAAAAATTCTCCATTACTTTATAATGTGTCACAGCATGTTTACCTTGATCTCCATCAGGAAAAACTGCCATTTGCATACGATCTTTTAAGTGTCGACCAATATGTCCTGTAATTGTTCCTTCTTGTTCTGCCAAAACTCCCCAAACCAAAGCATTGTATAAACGGTCTGTTGTGTGAGCTGCAAATTGTTCTGCTAAACTTGTCATCGCAACTTCTGTCTTCGCAATAACCAAAAGTCCGCTTGTGTCTTTATCGATACGGTGTACCAAACCAGGACGTTCCATCTGATCTGACATTGATGGTAAATTATCAAAATGAAACTTTAAGGCATTTACCAAAGTTCCTGTATAATTTCCATGTCCAGGGTGTACAACCATTCCAGGTTCTTTATCAATTACGACAACTTGATCATCTTCGTAAATAATTTTGATTGGAATATCTTCTGCTATAACTTCATTCTCGCGTGGAGGAGTTTCTAACATAATCTGAATAAAATCTCCAGGCTTTACTTTGTAATTCGATTTTACAGATTCATTGTTCACTAAAATGTTTCCGTTATCGGCTGCTTGTTGAATTTTATTTCTTGTTGCGTTCTCAATTCTAATCATTAAGAACTTATCTATACGCAATAACGATTGACCTTTGTCAACCGTTATTGAAAAATGCTCGTATAATTTATTGTCGTTTTCCTCTTGTAAGAAATCTTCTAAATCTTCTGTCATTTATTCTCTTTCTATTCTATAATAATCTCTTCTGGAGCTTTAGGCGCTTCTGTAGGCTTTTGTTGCTCTGTAGGCTGATTATTTTGTTGTTGCTGTTGTTGCATATCTTTGATCTGCTGTTCAGCTTTTTGTGTTATAATATCTCTATATTGAGAACCGCTAATTGTATCTTCGCCAAAGTTTTTGTACTGAACATCCAATTCTTTTAACTGCGTTCTAATTTTATCGCGAGGTTCTGTTGATAACCAAATATCAATTGGTTGACCTTGATCGTAAGTATCCGTAGCAAATGGGAATTGATAAACAACTCTTGCGTTGATTGTATCATGAGAAGCTCCAATAAATTTGATTTGACCAATCTCGAAGAAATTATCTTTGATTGATTTTTTAGCTTCTGTCAATGTTAAATTAACCAAATTAGGCATTCTAACACCAGATAACATTCCGCGTCCTAATACCAAATCAACTGTCGCAAAACGAGGTAATTGTTCTCCTGCTTTTACAATTTTTCCGTTGTATAATATTTTAAGAACTGCATCTTTTGCTAAATCTGGTTCGTAAATTATTTTTCCAATTTTAAGACCAGAAATTTCTAATTGTGTAAAGGCTAAACGTTTTGATTTTCCAACTAAATCTGGTAATTCAACTGGACGATATGTTTTCGGATTTGACTTAATAAAGATACGACGACCTTCTTTTACACGCGATTCTGCTGCAGGATAAAAATCCATAATAGCAAAAGGTTTCGTATTTGGATCAAAACGAGAACTATCTACTTCGTATGTCAAACCAAGTTCTTCTAACTTAGCTGTAGCATCAGTAATATTCATTTTAGATAAATCCGGAACTTCAACAAATTCATTGTGATTTGTATACGAATCTAACCAAATGTTAAAAATAAAATGGTAAAGCCCAAATGATAGCGCTATTACAATAGCTACATTCAGCAAAACTTGAATGATTGATTTTACTCCTTTCATTGAAATGATAAATTGTCGCACAAATATAGTTTAAAAATAATATTTATGATTGATGTCAAAGTTCTATATTTGAATAAATTTTAAATTAAACATGTTAAGAGTAGCAGTTGTAGCAGGTGGATATACGGATGAAAGCGTGATTTCGTTGAAAAGTTGCGAGTTAATTTACTCAAGTCTAAATCCAGAAAAGTACGACAGAACAAGGGTTCGAATCTTAAAAGAAGGTTGGTTTGCCGAAATTGAAGGCGAAAAATATCCAATCAATAAAGGTGATTTTTCATTTGAAAAAAATGGAGAAAAAATTACGTTTGATGTCGTTTTTAATACAATTCATGGTACGCCAGGCGAAGATGGTTATTTGCAAGCGTATTTTGAAATGATTGGTTTACCATACAATGGATGCCCTTTTTATCAATCTGCCTTAACATTTAATAAAAAAGATTGTATCGCAGTATTGAGTAAATATGGAATTCCACACGCGAAATCAATTTATCTTAATCAAGGAGATCAATATTCTGCAAAAGAAATTATCGATCAAGTTGGTTTACCTTGTTTCGTGAAACCAAATCGTTCAGGATCTAGTTTAGGAATTTCGAAAGTTCATAAAGAAGATGAATTTGAAGCTGCAATGCAAAAAGCTTTTCTTGAAGATAAAGAAGTTTTGATCGAATCTTTCTTAGATGGAACTGAGATATCGGTCGGAGTTTTAAATTACAAAGGAGAAACAATGGTGTTGGGAATTACAGAAATTGTTTCGCACACAGAATTTTTTGATTATGATGCAAAATATAATGGTTTGTCTGACGAAATTACACCAGCTCGTTTAACACCAGAAGTTGAAGCAAGAGTAAGAGAAATTGCGGCTAAAGCATATAAATGTATTAATATGTCTGGTTTTTCGCGTTCAGAATATATTATTGTAAACGGAGAGCCGCATTTTATTGAAATGAATACGTTGCCAGGTTTTTCTCCTGCAAGTATTTTTCCTCAGCAAGCTGCTCATGCAGGAATTGCTTTGGAAGATTTGATGGATAGTGAAATAGAATTTGCTTTAAATAGACCTTCAGCATGGATAGAATAGCCGTTTTTCCTGGATCTTTTGATCCAATTACTTTAGGGCATTTAGATATTATAGAGCGTGCAGTTCCTTTATTTGACAAGATTATTGTTGCTATCGGTACAAATTCATCAAAGAATTATATGTTCTCTTTGGAGCAAAGAATTAAGTTTATTGAAGATTCGGTTGCGAAATTCGAAAATGTAGAAGTAATGGCTTACAAAGGTCTGACTGTCGATTTTTGTGATGAAGTAAATGCACAATTTATTTTACGAGGACTTCGTAATCCAGCCGATTTCGAATTTGAGAAAGCGATTGCGCACACAAACCGAGCAATTACCAATCATAATATCGAAACAATCTTTTTATTAACATCTTCTGGTAAAGCTTACATCAGTTCAAGTATTGTTCGCGATGTTATGCGAAACGGAGGGAAGTATGAGATATTAGTTCCAGATGTTGTGAGGATTTAGAATAACGTTATATAATATTATATATAAAACGAGAGCATTATATAATGCTCTCATTTTTATTTTCTATAAATCTAAGCTTAATTGATCTGGTAATAATTTAAATGTCATTCTATGATAAGGAGTAGCTCCATATTCTTTTATTGCTAAGCGATGAGCTTTTGTTGGATAACCTTTATTTTTTTTCCAATCGTACATTGGAAATTCTTCGTGGATTTTTTCCATATATTCATCACGATACGTTTTTGCTAAAATAGATGCTGCCGCAATATTCATATATTTTGAATCACCTTTTATAATACACTCGTGTGAGACATCATGATATTTATTAAAACGATTTCCATCAACAACAATCAAATCTTTCGGACAATCTAATTGATCTATTGCTCGATGCATAGCCAAAAAACTAGCGTTTAAGATATTTATTTCGTCAATTTCATTTGGCCAAACAATTCCAATTGCCCAATATTTAGCATTTTCTTCTATAAATGTTCTCAACGAATTTCTTTTCTTTTCAGATAATTGTTTTGAATCATTAATAATTTCATTTTCAAAATCATTTCCCAAAATAACGGCTGCTGCTACAACCGGACCACTTAAACATCCTCTTCCTGCTTCATCGCAACCTATTTCATATTCGTGATTTGATAAAACTTTGTACAATTTTTTATATTTTTAACAAAGTTATCAAAATTTAGCATAAAAAAGTTTTGTAAATGTTATAGAAATCTTAAGTTTATGAAAGTTTTAAAAATGTTTTAACAGATGAGGAGAAATTTAAAAAACTTGTTTGTATTAGGAGGTATTCTTTTAGGAACTTCATTATATGCGCAAGAAAAGACTGTTACAGGAACTGTAACAGACTCTGATGGACTTCCAGTAGCTGATGCTGTTGTAAAAACAACATCAGGAAAAGAAGCTTACACTGACGAAAATGGGGTGTTTAGTATTGAAGCTAAACAAGGAGATTTAGTAACAGTAGAAGCAATGGGATTACCAACTCAAACTTTTTCAGTTGGTGCTGGTTCAGAATATAAAGTAACTCTTAAAGCTTCTGATACAGTAGAGTTAGAAGGGGCTGTAGTAACCGCATTAGGTATTACACGTGAAAAAAAATCATTAGGATATGCTTCGCAAGAAGTTAAAGGAGATGTGATTTCTGCTGCAAGAGGGAGCAACCCTTTAAATTCCTTATCAGGAAATGTTGCAGGTTTGTCAATCTCTAACAACTCTGGTAACTTAGGAGGGTCTACTCGTATTGTTCTTAGAGGGTTACGTTCTATTACTGGAGAAAATAGACCATTGATAGTTATCGATGGTATACCAATGAGTAACAACAACGTTAATGGTTCTGGTGCTTCAAGTGGTAGTGGAGGTCGCGATTATGGAGATGGGGCTTTTGATATGAACCCTGATGATGTTGAATCAATCAACGTATTGAAAGGTGGTCCAGCATCTGCTTTATATGGGTCTCGTGGTGCTAATGGTGTAATTATGATTACGACTAAAAAAGGTAAAAAAGGTCGTGATGAAATAACTATTAACACGGGGGTTTCATTTGATCAAGTAGCAATTAGTCCTAAGCTTCAAAAATCTTATGGAGGTGGATCTAAGGATACGTTTAGTAAAATTACAGTAGATGGAAAACAATATAATATTGTAGAGTATCAAATGGATGAATCTTGGGGGCCAAAATATAATGGTCAAATGGTTCTTCATTGGAATGCATTTAATCCTGAAGATCCAACAAACTATATGGTTGCAAGGGAATGGAAAGCTCCAGCTCATGACGTAGATTCATTCTATAATACAGGTATTACTTATACTAATTCTGCTAGTTTTTCAAAATCTTATGAAAATACGAATGCAAAATTAGCAATATCTAACATTAATCAATCAGGTATTATTCCTAATTCATCATTAAAAAGAACAACTCTTAATTTAGGGATTGATAACAAATTTGGAGATAAATTTCAGGTTTCTGGAGATATGAATTATGTGAGAACAGATGGATTTAATCGTCCTGAGTTTGGATATGGAGATAATTCAGTTATTCAGAAGTTCTATCAATGGGGACAACGTTCGTTAGATTTTGCTGCTTTAAAAAATTATAAAAACAGTAAAGGAGAACAATTATCTTGGAACAGAACTGCTTGGAATAATGCCACACCATTATATTCTGATAACCCATATTGGATTATTAATGAGAATACTTCTGACGATAGACGTGATCGTTTTTATGGAAACGTAAAATTAAGATATGACATCTTACCAGGGTTGTATGCAACTGGAGCTGTTTATGGAGATCATTATAACTTACAAATTCAAGAAAGAGTTGCAGTAGGATCTCAAGCGACATCAGGATATAGTTTATATACTCGTCAATTTACAGAGATGAACTACGAAGGGCGTTTAAACTATGAAAAGAAATGGACTGATTTTAGTGTGAATGCTTTCGCAGGGGTTAATAGACGTCATGAGACAAGATCTAATGTAAATGCAGCTACTTCAGGAGGATTAGTTGTTCCAAATTTATATTCGTTGTCTAACTCAATGGCATCACCAACTGTATCTAATTATAGATCTAAGAAAAGAGTAAATTCTGTATTTGCAGGTGCTTCTTTTGGATTCTATGATGTATTCTATTTAGATGTAACAGCTCGTAATGACTGGTCATCTACTTTACCAGAAGCAAATAACTCGTATTTTTATCCTTCAGTATCTGGAGCGTTTGTTTTCTCAAACTTGATTAAACAAGATTGGTTAACATTTGGTAAAATTCGTGGAGGTTGGTCTCGTGTAGCAAATGATACAGATCCTTTCAATTTAATTGATACATATGCTAATTCTACGTTTACAGGAACTACAAATTTAGGAGATCCTTATTATTTATTACCATTAGCTAAAGCAAATAAAAATTTGAAACCTGAGATGGTAGATTCTTGGGAGGTTGGTTTAGAAATGCAATTCTTTAAAAATCGTTTCGGATTTGATGTTACTTATTATCAACAAAAAACAAACGACTTAATTGTACAAAATACAACTCCTGCTGAAACTGGGTTTACTGCTAAATGGTATAATGCTGGGGTAATGGAAAATAAAGGTATTGAAGCAATGGTGAAGATTACACCAATCCAAACTGAAGAATTTTCTTGGGATTTTGCATGGAACTTTGCAAAAAATGATAACAAAATTGTAGAATTATACGGAGACTTACAATCTATTACATTAGCTCAAGCACCATTTAAAGCTGGGGTTTATGCAATGTTAGGTTCTAAATATGGTCAAATCCGTGGAACTGACTTTATTTATGATGATCAAGGTAATAAAGTAGTTGGGGCTAACGGATTGTATTTATCTTCTGGCGTTAAGAATTTAGGTTCTGTTTTACCTGACTATAACATGGGATTCCGTAACACATTTACTTACAAAGGTGTTTCTTTATCTGCGTTAGTAGATGTGCAAAAAGGAGGTAAATACTTTGCTTTAACAAATATGTGGGGTATGTACTCAGGTATGTTAGAAGAAACAGCAGCAAATGGAGTGCGTGAAAACGGTGTAATTTCTCAGGGTGTTACTGGTTCAGTAAAATCAAATGGAGATGGAACTTATACAGTAACAAATACAGCAGAAAATACAAAAGTTGTTGATGCATCTTCATATTTTGGAAATTATTATTCAGGACCAACATCTCAAAACGTATTTGATTCTGATTACATCAAATTAAGAGAGGTTACTTTATCATATACTTTCCCTAAAAAATGGGCTGGACCATTTTCTAATGTAGTTGTATCTGCATTTGGAAGAAATCTAGCTACATGGGGGTTAGATAATAAGAATTTTGATCCAGAAGTTGCTACAGGAGGTTCAGGAAATGTACAAGGATTAGAAGGAGGGTCTTTACCTTCAACAAGATCTTTTGGTATGAATCTTAAATTACAATTTTAATTTAGAAAAAGAGTTATGAAAAAGAATATCGGAAAATATTTATTAATGGCTACTTTATTAGGTTCTACTGCAATGTTCACTTCTTGTGATAATGGATTAGCAGAGCTTAATGAAAATCCGAATAGCCCTGAAATTGTACCTACATATACTATTTTTAATGGAGCTACAAGATATTTAATGTCAACAGCAAGAGATGGTTGGTGGTCTGCACGTATGTCAATGCCTTGGATGCAGTATACAGCACAAATTAACTATACTGAAGAAGATAAGTATCAATATCGTGATACTCAAACTTCAGGAGGTTGGAATGCTTTATATAGATCAGCATCTAACTTTAAAGATATTATTGATAAATGTACAAATCCAGAGACTGCAGCTCAAATGGGACAGTATGGTGATTTAGATAATCAAATTGCTATCTCAAGAATAATGTTAGCATATACATTTGATCAATTAGTGTCAAGTTTTGGTGATGTACCATATTGGTCTCACGGGAATAAAAATGCAGATTTCCAAGCTTTACAAATTGATGATTACGCTGCACCTAAATATGTTTCTCAACAAGTTATTTATGAAGATTTGTTAAAAGAATTAAAAGAGGCATCAGAGCAATTGGATGTGAATGCGTCTGGTTTTTCTAGTGGGGATAATATCTATGGAGGAGATGTTGCTAAATGGAAAAAATTTGCAAACTCTTTGCGTTTAAGAATTGCTAACCGTGTAAAAGCTAAATTGCCTTCAGCAAACGCTCATATCACAGATGCAATTGCAAAAGGAGTATTTACATCGAATGATGATAATGCAGCTCAAAACTTTGGTAGTTCTGCTGCAGAAGGATCTCCATTTTGGGCAACTTTCTTTACAGGAAGTATGCGTACAGATTTTGCGACGAATAAACAGTTTATTAACTTGTTAAAAGGTCAATCAACAAAAAACTTTGGAGTGGATCCTCGTTTACAAGTTTATGCAGCACCTATTGGTCTTAAAAAGTCTCAAGTATATCCAGCATCATATTCTGATACTGATGATCTAACAAAATATCAAGGTATGCCTTATGGTCTTCCAGATACAATGTTATCACTAAATAATGAAACAGCTAAACTTTCATTTACTTCTAAGTATGTAATGACGCCTACTTTTGCTGAAGTATTAATGGAATATGCTGAAGTAGAGTTTATCTTATCAGAAATTAATGGATGGGATGCAACTCATTATAAAGCAGGTGTACAAGCCTCTATGGATAAATGGGGTGTTGATGCAACTAAAGCTACAGCTTATGTAAATGCATTACCAGCTGCAAATCAAGAAAACGTTATTACGCAGAAATATATTGCATTATACATGCAAGGAGCTGAAGCTTGGAATGAATACCGTAGAACAGGTTATCCAAATGGAGGAATTTTATTATTACCAGGTCAAACAGCAAAAGATAATAATGGAGCTACTTATACATTTACTCCATTAATGTCAGGTAATGTTGTTGCTAAAGACTTGCCAGCACGTGTACGTTATCCAATTACACAACCATCGTTAAATGGAGCGAATTATAAAGATGCTTCATCTAAATTAAGCAATGGTGATGAAATTGATTCTAAATTATTTTTTGCTAAATAATAGTATCACATTTTTCTTAATACTTTACAGCTACTTCTACTGAAGTAGCTGTTTTTTTATGAAAAAAAAATCGTAATTTCACTAGAAGATAATGTTTATGAAAGGTATAAGGTTTGTTTTTTTTATAAGTTGTTTTAATATACTATGTACTGTTTTAGGTCAATCGACTATAAGAAAGGTAGAAATTAATAAATGTTTAGGTTATAATTTTAATAATGATTTAATCATAGAAACACCTACAGATCTAGATGAAATTCAAGCGGAATTTTATAGACAAAACCCAACTTTAGATCCTATAAAATATACACACAACGGGCGTGTTTATAAAAATTCTAATTTTACAATAGAATATCCTAGAGTGAAAAGGATTTTTACAATAGATGATGGAGATAAAGAAAGGAAGATATTTTATTTTAAATTTATAGAGAATACGTTACATAATCCGATAGAAACTTTTCCAGTTCAAGTCATTTACAATAGGAATAGAACCCCACCTGGATTAAACGGCGAATCTATTTTTGGTTGTATAGAAGCAAATTATGAAAAGTATGATTTAACCAAAATTTCTTTAATTGAAGCATTTATAAATGTACCTACAGATGAACGAATTTTAGTATTTAGTCTTTATAAAACTCAACTGGATATGACTTTGGATAAGAATCTAATCCAAGAATCTGATTGGAGAAATTATCTGATTCATCCAACAGAGGAGCATAAAGTTTATTTGAAAATATCGTTTAAAGATTTTTCAAAGCAATGTGTATCGTATTCTGTAATAGAGCTAAAATTAAAAGATTATTCCACTCAAATGGATAAAACTGAATTTGAGTTTTGTGGAACTCCTTTTGTGGTTAATGGTCCAGATAATCAATCTAATTACGAATGGTATTTTAATGGAGATTTAAAATCAACTAAAAAAGAAGTGAAAGTTGATGCCTTGGGAGAGTGGATTGTCTATTTTGATAATGATTTGGGTTGTAAATCAAGTCTCAAAATTAATGTGATTCCGGAGAAAGAAAGATCGCGTATAGAAAAAGTAACTGCAACTTCTAATAGTATTACGATAATTCCTTTTCCAAATGCTAATATTGATAGTTATTCTTTAGATGGCATTACTTTTCAGAATAGTGGTACATTTTTCAATCAAACAGCAGATTTAATTAGTATTTGGTATAAAACTAAATTAGGTTGTGTTTTTGGACCTATACCTTTTGATATTGCAAACGGCTTCAATTTTTTATCACCAAATGGTGATGGAATTAATGACACTTGGAGTTTGAGAAATAAAGATTTTTATAAAAATGCTAAAATTCAGATTTTTGATAGATATGGTAAAATAGTTGCGAATGGAATCGTAAATGATATTTTGCCTTGGAACGGTAAACATAATAATTTTGTATTGCCAACAGGGACTTATTGGTTTATAATAAAAGATGATAAAGAGACACTTAAAACAGGATATATCGTTTTAAAAACAAAATAGCAAGCCAATTAGCTTGCTATTTTGTTTAATATATTGATAATTCTTAATTCGAATAATTAGGAGCTTCTTTTGTAATCACAACATCATGCGGATGAGATTCATTTAAACCTGCACCTGTGATACGAACAAATTTTCCGTTTTCAATTAAATCTTGAATAGTTGGAGTTCCACAGTATCCCATTCCAGCTCGCAAACCACCACATAGTTGGTAAACAACTTCTGCAATAGAACCTTTGTGAGGAACACGACCTTCAATACCTTCTGGAACTAATTTCTTCGCATCGGCTTGGAAATAACGATCTTTAGAACCACGTTTCATTGCAGCTAAAGAACCCATTCCTTGGTAGGCTTTGAATTTACGTCCTTGGAAAATAATTTCTTCTCCTGGTGCTTCATCCGTTCCTGCGAATAGACTTCCTAACATCACCACGTTTGCACCAGCAGCAACTGCTTTTACAATATCACCTGATAATTTGATTCCACCATCTCCAATAATTGATACATTTCTTGTTTTTGCATAAGAATGTACATCATGAATAGCAGAAAGTTGAGGTACTCCAACACCAGCTACAACACGAGTTGTACAAATAGAACCAGGTCCAACACCAACTTTTAAAGCATTTGCACCAGCATCTATTAATGCTTTTGCAGCTTCGGCAGTTACAATGTTTCCACCTACGATATCTAATCCAGGAAAAGCATTTCTTACTTCAGCGACTTTACTAATTACACCTGCAGAATGTCCATGTGCAGAATCTAAAGCAACGATATCAACACCTTTATTAACCAAGGCTTGAACACGCTCTAACGTATCATTTCCAACACCAACTCCAGCTCCAACACGTAAACGACCTTTAGAGTCTTTACATGCATTTGGAAATTCTGTTAAATTGTCAATGTCTTTAATCGTAATTAACCCGATTAATTTATTGTTTTCGTCAACGATTGGTAATTTTTCGATGCGGTAACGAGAAAGAATTTCTTTCGCTTTTTTAAGATCAGTATCAATATCAGATGTAACGATATTTTCTTTTGTCATGACATCTTCGACCAATTGATCAAAGTTTTCTTGGTAACGAATATCACGGTTTGTTATAATACCAACCAATGTTCTATCATCTTCCACAACTGGTAATCCAGAGATTTTATATTTCTCCATTAAATGAACAGCATCTTGTAATGTGTGGTGACGCGATAATGTGATTGGGTCAGAAATCATACCGTTTTCTGAACGTTTTACCATATCAATTTCGTTCGATTGTTCTTCGATAGACATATTTTTATGCACGAAAGATAAACCTCCTTCACGCGCTAATGCAATTGCTAATCTTGCTTCGGATACAGTATCCATCGCAGCAGAAACTATCGGAATGTTAAGTGTGATATTGTCTGTGAATCTTGTTTGTAGAGATACTTGGTTCGGTAATATCTCTGAGTAGGCTGGCACTAATAACACATCGTCAAAAGTGAAGCCCGTTTGTAGAATTTTGTCTGTTAAAGGCATTGCTTTTTGCATTGCAAATTTAGATGAAAAAAGTTTAGAATCAAAACTATTTGATAAAATGTATCTTTATTTTGTAGGATTTGATGTTTTGTTAATATGTAAATGAATCGATTAGAAACTTTAAAATTAATTTTAAAATATTCGATAAATCTATATTGTTTAGATGAGATTCTAATCAGAATTTAATCATTTCAATCCTAAGCTATATCAATTTTTTATCTTATTTTCGCAAGATAGTTTATTAAAACAAAATGGATATAAATTTCAAAAAGTGGAACAACATCTTGGGTGTTGCGATGTTCTTGATAGCGACAATATTGTATTTGGCGTCGATGGAGCGTTACCTGAGTTTGTGGGATTGTGGTGAGTACATTGTATCATCAGCAAAATTGGGAATTACGCATGCACCAGGGGCAGCTTTGTTCCAAATAATGGGAGCAGTTTGGTCTGGTTTAGCTTTTGGTGACGGAAGCAAATACGCCATATTAATCAACAGTACATCTGCCTTGTATAGTGCAGGAACAATTATGTTTTTGTTTTGGACAATTACATATTTTGCTCGAAAAATGTTTGCAAAAACGCAAGAACCAATGAATGTTGATGCGATTGAACTAAATGCTTCTCAAAAAATTATAACATTAGGAAGTGGATTAGTTGGAGCTGCAATTTTTATGTTTAGCGACACATTCTGGTTTTCTGCGGTAGAAGGAGAAGTTTATGCAATGGCATCTTTCTTTACTGCGCTATTATTTTGGCTGATTACAAGATGGGATCAAGTAGCAGATACACCTAGAGGAAACAAATGGTTAGTAATTATTTCGTTGGTAATTGGTTTATCGATTGGTGTTCACTTAATGGCAATGCTAGCAATTCCAGCAGTTTGTTTTGTATATTATGCTCGAAAATATAGATTTACAATCAAAAGTTTCTTAATCACAAATGTAATTACGTTGATTATCTTAGCTTTTGTATTCAAAATAATTTTCCCAGTTGTGATGACATTCTTTGGAAGAACAGAGATTTATGTAGTAAATAATTTGGGAATGCCTTTTAATTCAGGAACAATTATCGCCACTATTATTTTAATTGCAGTTTTCTATTTTGCGATTAAATTAACTCAGAAATATGGTTCAGCATTATTGAATACAATTTCGTGGTGTGTGATTTTTATGTTGATTGGTTTCTCATGTTGGTTAGTTATTCCGATTCGTGCAAACGCAAATCCTCACATGAATTTGAATGATCCTGATACAGCTTTGGGTGTTTTAGATTATTTTAATCGTGAACAATATGGTTCTTGGCCTGTGATGTACGGACCAGTTTTTACGGCTCATATTGCAAGTGACGGAATCAAGCGTGATACTAACGGAGCACCAGAAAGTACAGTTCGTAGTTCTGAATATATTAAGGATAAACGTACAGGAAAATATTTGAAAGTTTCGGATCGTTTAGATTATACATATGAAGATAAATATGTGAAGTTTTTCCCTAAAATGTTCAGTCCAGACCCAGGTGTGATGGAGAATTATGCAGCAGTTTATGCTTTTCCAAAATTCTCTTTGAATGCACAATATGCAGGGGATAAAGAAGCGCAACAAATGTACGCGCAATTAGTAGAGAAACGTCAAAACAGACAATTAAAAGTTGCAGACCTTAAGAAATATGGTGAGATTTTAGATATCGAACCACCTACATTTGGTGAACAATTTAATTACTTTATTGATTACCAAATCAACTATATGTTTATCCGTTACTTTATGTGGAATTTCTCTGGTCGTCAAAATGATTTAGAAGGTAATTTCGAGATTACAAAAGGTAACTGGATTTCAGGAATTCCATTTATTGATAATCCACGTTTAGGTGATCAATCAAAATTACCAGATGAATATAGAAATGATGGAACGAATGTGTATTTCATGTTACCATTATTCTTAGGTTTAATCGGATTATTTACACAATTAAACAGAAACTTTGTCAACTGGTGGTCATTGTTGTCATTGTTTATTTTAACAAGTGTCGGAATCATCTTTTATACATCTGTAAAACCTTTCGAGCCTCGTGAACGTGATTATGCATTAGTAAGCTGTTTCTATGCATTTGCGATTTGGGCAGGATTGGGTGTGCAAGGAGTTTATTTATTACTTCAAAAATTGATGAAGAAAGAATTGAAACCGTCTTTAGCAATTGGAACGATTGTAATTTTAGCTGGTATTCCAATTTTAATGGGTGCTCAAAACTGGGACGATCACGATCGTTCAGAGCGTTCTGTAGCTTATTCTTTGGCGTACAATTATCTGAATCCGCTCGATAAAAACGCCATTCTTTTTGTCTATGGTGACAATGATACTTATCCGCTTTGGGGATTACAAGAAACCGAAAATTTCCGTGATGATGTAAAAATTGCGAATTTAACATTGGCAGCTTCTCCATGGAATTTAGAGCAATTATTACGCAGAACGTACAATGCAGCACCACTTCCAAGTGATTTGAAACCGAAAGATTATCAATCTGGAACTAACGATCAAATTATTGTTGTTGGAGGTTCAATTAAAAATATTTTTGATCAAATAAATGGTTTCATTAAACCAGGGTCTAATCAAACATTAGAAACGTTAAGTCAAATGCCAATCGAGCAAGTTGGTCAGTATTTATCTGATCCTGAAATTGATCCAAACCAAGTGATGTCAGTTTATAAAAGTTTAAAACCATTGCAAAAATATATCACAACAGATAGTATGACTGCTAAAGAAGCAATGGATTTTATTTTAGATAATAAATCACCAGAGAAACAAGCTTTAGCAGATTATTTTGGTTATCCAATTGGTGGAGCAAATTATTTACCTGTTTCTAAAATTGTTGTTCCTGTAAATAAAGCAAACGCGCTAAAATATGGAATTGTAAGTGCAAAAGATGCCGATAAAATGGTTGATTCAATCACAATTAATATCAAAGCGTCAAGTTTGTTCAAAAACAATTTATTGTTGTTGTCAATGATGGCGAAATACAATTGGGATCGTCCTATTTACTTTAGTGGTGGAGGAATTTCTGATCCAGAAAATACATTCTACATGAATGATTATTTATTGAATGCAGGGATGAGTTATAAATTAGTTCCAATTTATACCCCTTTTGGTAAAGGAGGAATTATTGGAGCTTCTGATAATGATATGTTGTTAAGAACATTCAATTCTTACAAATGGTCTGGATACAATAATCCTGATGCGTCATTTAGTTTGACAGAGCGTAACTATACATCTTCTTATAGAAATACTGCAGTTCGTTTGGCGGATGATTTATTGAATGCTGGACGCAAAAAAGAAGCGATTGCAGTTTTAGACAAAGTGATGTTAGAAATTCCTGCTTTAGCGAAATACGACATTGGTTATGGAGTAAGTAGAATTGCCGGAATTTATTTGAAAGCTGGAGAGGATAAAAAAGCGCAAGAATTGTTTGCACATGTTCGTAAAGAAGCAAATGCGAAAATAGCTTTCTTTGAGTCGTTGCCTTCAGGGAAAGGATATTCAATTGGTTCAGATTTAGCCGCGGCTAAAAATGATTTGATGATGTCAATCTACAACGAAGCTTCCGCTTTAGGTGAAAGAGGTGATAAAGAAAAAGCATTGAAAGTTTTTGAATCTGCTTATAATCCTGTATTGAAGAAATTCGAAACCTTATATAAAGAAGTTGTGGCAGATGGAAAAGTTGACGCAGCTGATCAAGCAAAAATCATGAATCAGTTTAATTATTTAGACGAAATGATTGGTGTAGCTGCAGAAATTGATACCAATTATGCGAAACAACAACAGAATATTTTATACAAAATGGTCGGACAATAAGTCAAATCAATAAACACAGAAAAGCTCCAAAAATTATTTTGGAGCTTTTTTTGTGAAATAAAGTTCTGAATATTAGGTTATTGTTAATTTTAGTATTTTTTATCATTATCTAGTTTTTAACTTTGGCACATAAATTGAAATTATGCAAATAAGTTTAACAAAATTGTAAATATTTTAAAACATTATAAAAATGAAAAAAGTATTATTAACAGCTGCTTTCGCAGTAGCAGGTATGGTTGGAGTTTCAGCGCAAACAACAGGAGTAGAAGGTACAGTTCACGTAGGTATTCCAGTAGGAGAGACAGCAGATGTATCTTCATTTAATATCGGAGTAGATTTAGCTTATTTACATCCTATTGCAAATAACTTTAAATTAGGTGCTAAAGTAGGTTATGATCATTTTATTGGAAAAGAGTATAAAATTAATAATGTAGTTGTAGCTGAAAAAGATGATGTTGGATTTATTCCATTAGCAGCAACAGCTAAATACGAGTTTGGAAATAATTTATTTGTAGGTGCTGATTTAGGTTATGCTTTCGCTACAACTGACGGTTATGAAGGAGGTTTATTTTGGCAGCCTAAAATTGGCTATTCTGCTTCAACATGGGATTTATATGCAGGGTATAAAGGAATTTCTGCTGGTCCAGAAAATAATAACACTGTAGATTGGAAATATAATGCAGTATCTGTTGGTTTTGCTTATAAATTCTAATAGAAAATAACGTATAATTTATAAAAGCTATATCGAAAGATGTAGCTTTTTTTTATTAATATGCTTTTATGAATGTTAAAATTAAATGATTAATATATTTAATATGAGTTAATTAATATTTGTAGTACTCTTTTTTAACATTATTTGGCACAAGACTTGAAATTATGCATACATCATAATTAGAACTATAAAATTTAAAAGATGAAAAAAATATTTTTTATTGCTGCTGCAATGTTAGGAGTTGTAAGTTTGAGCGCACAAGAAAAAACAACATCGTCACAATTTGGTATAAAATCGAGTGTTAATATGTCTTCTTTTAATGGAGATGATGTAAAGGACAATGATTATAAAGTTGGTTTTAGTGCAGGTGTTTATGGACATTTTCCAATTACTGATCAATTTGCTGTTCAACCAGAGGTAAATTTTACAAGAATGGGAGGAAAGTACAAAGATGAAGTAATGGAAGTAGGAAATACAACTGTAAAAAGTAAAAACAAAACGACTTTAGATTATATTCAAGTTCCAATCATGTTCAAATACTATCCTGCTGCATCTCGTTTTAATATAGAGGCTGGTCCACAATTTGGATTTAATCTGTATGCGAGCAACAAACAATCTACAAGTACATATGCGAATAATACCGTTTACACAACAGAACAAAAGTTTGATGTAAAAGATGATGTAAAAAACTTTGACTTTGGTGTTAACTTCGGTTTGGGATATAATGTAACAGACAATATCAATGTTGGAGCGAGATACTATATGGGATTAACTAAAATAGGAGATAATAAAAACAACAACAATGTAGAAGTTGGAGATGTAAAAAATCATTCGTTTTCTGTAGGAGTTGGATATTCGTTCTAATCGAGAATATTTAAGTATAAATAAAAAGGATTCTGAGTTTTTCAGAATCCTTTTTATGTTTTTATAAAATTTAGCATTAATCTTTCAACGCAATTTTTTTGATCGATTGTGTCAAAATTATTTTATTAATAATGAATAAAATGATTACGATTATTAATCCAAAACCAATCACTTCCCAAACGTGAGAACTTTCTGTTGCCATAAATTTTCCGACTTTTTCTTTGATGATATCTAAAACAAAATAAACTAACGGAATAGAAATAATATAACTGAATAACATAAATATAATCGAAAATTTCAGATATGGACGAGCCAATTGATTGATGTTGTATCCAATCAAAAATAAATCTTTCGTTTTGTGTTTATTCTTTTCAATCATCAATTGAAAATTGATAATCATCAACCAAATTGCTGCAAAAACAATGATTAATCCAATAAATAAAACCAACGAAAAAGCTAATTTTAGATAATACGTCAGTTCATTATTTTTCAATTCGTCTTTGTTGATATCATAATTTTGTTGCTCAAAATAAGTCGAAGCATTTTCATCTCCTTGAGATTTCGTTTCAACAACAATTCGCGAAGGTTCTGTATTTTTTTGAGGCGCATAAGTTTGATTTGCCCATTCCAAAAAGTTTTCAGGAACTAAAATCGTATTAATTTTTGTTGTAAAATCGACAATTCTCGCTTGATATACTTTCTGATTTTCTCCTTTTCCTAAAATCAATTGAAAAGGAATTTTAGTAAATAATCCTTCCGAAACTTGTGGTAAACCTTGACTTGTTGCAAAACCGAAATTGTACAAATTCAAATAACTTTTCGGAATAATAATCGGAATAAAATCTTGTCCTTCTTGCCATTTCCAATCTGATTCTTTTACATCAATAAAATCTTCAGGAACAGATTCGAAAAATAAATCAGTGGAAAAACCACGAATTCCAGCAACACCACCAACTTGCAATTTCACAGGAAATTGACTGCTTTTGAATGTTCCGACTTTTGCAACAAAATTCTGTGATTTCAAATCATTAATTTCATCTTCACTAAAACTTGGTTTTTCACCAGTCAACGTTTGTAAAGACGATATTTTTTTGTTTAAGACCACATAATTTGCTTTCCAAACTGAACTATCTTCTCCAAAATTTTTGGCATAATCCAAATAAATTGTTCCAGCCAAAATCAAGATGAAAAATCCAATGATTGAGAAAAAACAAAAGGTTGTAATTCGCAAGAAACTTAGGTTTTTACGAACCAATTTTTCGATTAAAGTTTTAGAGTTGAATGACATTTGCAAGGCGTTTATCGTGAATTTCGTGTAAGCTTGTAAAGATGATTCCAGCGTTATTTTTTGTAGCTTCTTCGGTAACCAAATCAATCAGAAGTTGTTGATTTACTTCATCTAAATGACTAAAAGGTTCGTCCAAAAGTAGAAAATCAAATGGTTGACAAAGTGCACGAATCACAGCAATTCGTTGACGTTGACCATAAGAAAGATGAATCGCTTTTTGATGTAAATGACTTTTTAAACCAACTTTTTCGATCCATTCAATAATTTGATTTTCAGATTGATGTTGCGTTAATACATTTTTTAATTGAATATTTTCCATCAAAGTCAATTCTTCAAACAAATGTAAACCTTGAAAAACATAGGCGATTTTTTCACGTCTAATTTTTGTCCAATCATTCAAAGAATAATTCTTAATATTTTGTCCATCAAACAAAACTTCTCCATCATAATCTTTTCTATCGCCGTACAAAATATTAATCAACGTCGATTTTCCAACACCAGAATGTGCAACGATTTGATAAATATTTCCGCTCGAAAAAGTGTATGTATTTTTCCAAATTTCAGATTGTTCGAACCCAAATTCTTTCAAAGGATGCGGAACAAGTTGACTGATTTTAATTTCCATTTTGTTGTGCAGCTTGATTGAAAAATAGTGAATAAGCTTGGTCTAAAAGTAAGAAAATCACTTCCAAACTATTTTTATCCGTCTTTTTCATATGTATTTTTCCTGTTTTTGTGTATTCATTCGAAACGCGGTAATCGATGTGATCAAAATTGGATAAAACCGTTTGCATTTCTTTCGTATTTCCGAACGGAATTTGTTGATAAATATAATTTTGAACTTCTTTTGGGTATTGATCAAAATTTAAATTCACGTAACCAAACATCGGATTTGAAGCGTTTGTAGCATATTCTGACGTAACAAAATTTGAAGAACTTACCATATTGTTCAAATATTGATTCATGATCGATTGATTATTTGTGATGTACATCAAATTGTTTTTGTACGTCATATAAATCTTCATATTTGTTGAAAGCGGCAGCATATAATAAGGTCCAATTTTCTGAATATTTTCTTGATGGGCTTTAATAAATTCGTTGAAGAAAAGATCGTTTTTCATTTTTCCACCCAAAACAAATTGCGGATAAACAACCTGCTTAATAAAAGCTTCTTTCTTACCAAAAAAATCATTTGGATTGAATGCTTTTCCGATCTCAAAATCATATACACTAAACAAAGCTTCGCCTTCAAAACTTTGTTCTAATTTGTTCAAATCAATTTCATATTGCTCTAAAAAAGTAGTCAAGAAATTTTGATTTTCGAACACATAACGCGTGTTGGCAGGATAAATACCAAGTCCAATGTTCATGTAACTTTGCGCAGGCAAATATTTAAAAAAATCAGTATTGATTTTCGATTTCCACATCGGATGTTTTTGCAATTCAACTTTTGTAATCGCATCTGGATGAAATTTCTGCGTAAAACTAATTCCGTCCGAAGTAAATGAAATAAAATTAACCCAAGAGCTTTTTGTAAAATCAAGGTTTTTCTTTTCAGAACTTTCATGTTTCGAGAGGTTTTTCAAAAAATTTCCAGTGTACCAAATGTTGATATCCTGCGAATTTTTGACAAAATCTCCAAAACTATTATTTTCCTTCGCAAGTGAATGTTTATCGTTGATAATTTTCGTAAAATAATCTTGAATCGCTTTTTCTCCAACTCCAAATTCAGAAACAATCAATAAAAATTGAGATTTATTCCAAGCCATAAACGGTTTATTGAATCCAGAAATCGTCGTAAAACCATCTTTCTTTTCAAACGAAATATCTTTTTTGTATAAACCTTTGTAAATGGTTGATAAATGTTTTTCAAACTGATCTTTGTCGCGCATATTTGTAATCAACGCAACCATATTTTTTCCATTAATTTTTTGCCCAAAAAGGTAAATAGGACTGATAATATCTACGCCTGCTGAGGTCGGATTGTTTTTGATATCATTTAATAATTGATCAAAAGTCGGATCTTGATTTTTAAGTTCGCCTTCGGCTAATTGATAAATTTTGTATTGTTCTAATTTCTGAAAATTACCTTTTTCTGCAATTGATTTTGGATTTATCAACGCAACAAAATCTGCATCTGTTGGAATCAAAACCGTATAATCTTCGTTTTTGGAACAACTTGCAAAAAGCAAAATAATGAATAGAATTGAGTAATATTTGAAGCCTTTTTTCATCGAAAAAATATCTTTAAAAATTGTTGTTAATTATTTGGTTAATGCTGAATTAAATCTGAAATCATCTGATTTTTATTCAAGAATTGTTAAATCTGTAATATTGGGATAAATTTAAGCAATTATTAATATGATTTTCGTTTCTATAACAATAAAAATATGTAAAAATTTCTTATATTCGCACTCCTTGATTTAGAAGAAATAAGAAAGAATTCGATGGCAAAAAAGTTTAGAGAATATAAGCACTTAGACTTGGTACAAGTCTCAAAAGAAACGTTAGAAGATTGGAAACAAAATAATGTTTTCGAGAAAAGTATTTCTACGCGTGATGGAAATCCATCTTTTGTGTTCTATGAAGGTCCTCCTTCTGCAAACGGAAAGCCAGGGATTCACCACGTTTTAGCACGTTCTATCAAAGATATATTTTGTCGTTACCAAACGTTGAAAGGAAAACAAGTTTTCCGTAAAGCGGGTTGGGATACGCACGGTTTACCAGTAGAATTGGGAACTGAGAAAGAATTAGGAATTACCAAAGAAGATATTGGAACTAAAATTTCAATTGAAGAATATAACGAAGCGTGTAAACGTACAGTAATGCGTTACACAGATTTGTGGAATGATTTGACTGAAAAAATGGGTTATTGGGTGGATATGGAAGATCCATATATCACGTATAAACCAAAATATATGGAGTCTGTTTGGTGGTTATTGAAACAAATCTATAACAAAGATTTGTTGTACAAAGGTTATACAATTCAACCATATTCTCCGAAAGCTGGTACAGGTTTATCTTCACACGAGTTAAATCAACCAGGAACTTATCAAGATGTTACGGATACAACGATTGTTGCTCAATTTAAAGTAAAGAAAGATTCTACGACTCTATTCAATAATTTTGATGGAGATGTGTATTTCTTAGCTTGGACAACAACACCTTGGACGTTGCCATCAAATACAGCGTTAACAGTTGGTCCAACTATCGATTATGTTGTAGTTGAAACATTCAATCAATATACATTCGAGCCAATTCGCGTAATTTTAGGAAAACCATTGGTTTCTAAACAATTCGGTAAACCATATTTCTTAGCAGAAACAGAAGAAGATTTCAAAGTTTATGCAGCAGGAAATAAGACAATTCCTTACAAAATTGTTGGAGAATACAAAGGTGCTGATTTAGTTGGAACGCGTTATGAGCAATTATTACCTTGGACGTTGCCTTACGAAAATGCTGAGAATGCTTTCCAAGTAATTCCTGGAGATTTCGTAACAACAGAAGATGGTACAGGTATCGTGCACACTGCGCCTACTTTTGGTGCGGATGATGCGCGTGTTGCAAAAGATGCTGGTGTTCCTCCAATGTTGGTATTAGATACGCATGGAAATCCTGTTCCTTTAGTAGATTTACAAGGTCGTTTTGTGGCTGACTTACCAGAAGGTTACGGAGGTAAATATGTGAAAAATGAATATTACGATGATGGAACTGCTCCTGAAAAATCGGTTGATGTAGAAATCGCGATTTTATTGAAAGAGCAAAACAAAGCCTTCAAAGTAGAGAAATATAAACACAGCTATCCACATTGTTGGAGAACGGACAAACCGATTTTATATTATCCATTAGATTCTTGGTTTATTAAAGTAACGGATGTAAAAGACCGTATGGTTGAATTGAATAAAGAAATCAATTGGAAACCTAAAGCGACTGGTGAAGGACGTTTCGGAAACTGGTTAGAAAATGCAAATGATTGGAATTTATCTCGTTCTCGTTATTGGGGAATTCCATTGCCAATTTGGAGAACTGAAGAAGGGGACGAAGTGATTGTAATTGGTTCTGTTGAAGAATTAGTTGCTGAAATTGAAAAATCAATTGCGGCAGGCGTAATGACTTCTAATCCTTTCCAAAATTTCGAAGTTGGAAATATGACAGAAGAAAACTATGATTTGATCGACTTACACAAAAATGTAGTAGATGAAATTATGTTAGTTTCTGCATCTGGAAAACCGATGAAACGCGAAGCTGATTTGATTGACGTTTGGTTTGATTCTGGAGCAATGCCTTATGCGCAAGTTCACTATCCATTCGAAAATAAAGAATTGATTGATAACGGAACAATGTATCCAGCTGATTTTATTGCAGAAGGTGTCGATCAAACACGTGGATGGTTCTATACATTGCATGCAATCGGTACATTAGTTTTTGATTCGAAAGCATACAAAAATGTAATGTCAAACGGATTGGTTTTAGACAAAAACGGTCAAAAAATGTCAAAACGTTTGGGGAATGCTGTCGATCCATTTGATACATTGGCAACTTATGGTCCTGATGCTACGCGTTGGTACATGATTGCGAATGCGCAACCTTGGGAAAACTTGAAATTTGATATTGCCGGAGTTGACGAAGTTCGTCGTAAATTCTTCGGAACATTATATAATACGTATTCATTTTTCGCTTTATACGCGAATGTGGATGGATTTACATTTAAGGAAGAAGAAATTCCTGTAAATGAAAGAGCTGAATTAGATCAATGGATTATTTCTGAATTGAATACATTAACGAAAAAAGTTGATGCCTTTTTAACAGATTATGAACCAACAAAAGCGGCTCGTGCTATTCAAGAATTTGTGATAGATAATTTATCAAACTGGCACGTACGTTTATCAAGAAGACGTTTCTGGAGAGGTGATTATTCGAAAGATAAAATTGCAGCTTACCAAACATTGTACAAAGTTTTAGAAACGGTTTCAATTTTAGGTTCTCCAATTGCACCATTCTTCATGGATCGTTTGTACAAAGATTTGAATGCAGCTACAGGTAAAAATCCTGCAGAATCTGTGCATTTAGCAGATTTCCCAGTTGCAGACGAATCATTGATTAAAACCGAATTAGAAGAACAAACGCATTTAGCACAAACGGCGACAAGTATGATTTTATCACTTCGTAAATTGAGTGATAACAAAGTACGTCAACCATTACAAAAAGTAATGATTCCTGTATTGAATGATACGATGAAAGCTAATTTGGAAGCTGTATCAGAATTATTGAAACAAGAAGTTAACGTTAAAGAAATTCAACTTTTAACAAACGAAGAAGCATCAAGTCTTTTAGTGAAATCTATTAAACCTAATTTCAAGACTTTAGGTCCGAAATATGGAAAAGAAATGAAAGCTATTTCGGCTGCTACAGCAGAATTAACGAATGAAGAAATTGTTAAATTAGAGCAATCAGGTAAAATAGATTTGTTAATTGACAACAAAACATTAACTTTAGATTTAGAAGATTTTGAAATCGCTACAAAAGACATCCCAGGATGGACTGTTGCTTCTAATTCTACATTGACAGTAGCACTTGATTTACAATTAACTGAAGTATTAATTAATGAAGGTGTTGCACGTGAATTGGTAAATAGAATTCAAAATATACGTAAAGAAACCGGACTAGAAGTAACCGACAAAATTATACTTAACTTAAAAAATGATGAATCAATCGTAAATGCAGTCGAGCAAAACAAAGATTACATTTGTTCTGAAACATTAGCTGAAGATCTTGTTTTACAAGAGCAAGTTGCAAATGGAGCAGAGGTTGAAATTAATGGATTGATGACGCAAATTGCGATTACAAAACTGTAAGCGTATGGCAACAACAGATGAAAAAGTAAGGTACTCTGATGCAGAGTTGGAAGAGTTTAGAGCAATAATTCAAGAGAAATTAGATCAGGCTATAAAAGATTATGAATTATTGAAAGAAGCTTACACAAACGATAGTAACAATGGAACGGACGATACGTCACCAACTTTCAAAGCGTTTGAGGAAGGTTCTGAAACCATGTCGAAAGAACAAAATGCACAATTAGCAGCACGCCAAGATAAATTTATCCGTGATTTGAAAAATGCATTGTTACGTATTTCGAACAAAACATACGGTATTTGCCGTGTAACAGGAAAATTAATTAACAAAGATCGTTTGAAATTAGTTCCGCATGCAACATTAAGCATCGAAGCTAAAAATATGCAACGTTAATCAAGTATTTTGAAAAAAGTAGTACTCATTACCATTTTGGTTTTAATCATTGATCAAATTTCAAAATTTTACGTAAAAACACACTTTTTTTTAGGTGAAGACGTAGATGTTTTGGGTTGGTTTAAAATAGCATTTGTAGAAAATCCTGGAATGGCATATGGAATGCATTTCGGAGGAGAAACAGGAAAAATAGTTTTATCACTTTTACGAATTGCTTTAATCGGAATGATTATCTACTATATTAATGCATGGTCGAAAAAACTAAATAATAACTTCTTTATCATTCCGATTGCGCTTGTTTTGGCAGGTGCAATAGGGAATGTACTTGATGGAATTTTTTATGGCGTTATTTTCGATAAAGGAACTACTTACAATGAAATGTTTCAGGATTGGGTAGGATATCAAGGTGTCGCACAAGCAAACTTTGCTGGTTATTCTGGTTGGTTTACAGGCTGTGTCGTAGATATGCTTTATTTCCCAATTGTGGAGTTCGATTGGCCTTCTTGGATTCCAATTATAGGCGGACAACATTATAAGTTCTTTCAGCCTGTATTTAATATCGCAGATTCGGCTATTTTTATTGGAGGACTTACTTTGTTTCTTTTCCGTAAAAAAGCATTTACAACCGAAAATGGTGTAAGATTAAGATTTTAAAAAGATAATCCCTCAGTTCAAGCGCTGAGGGATTTTTTATTATATTTATTTGTACAAGAATTGATTTTGATGAATAGTTGGTTTAATCTTTTGACTGAAAGTTGTGACATGAATGATTTATCTAAATATGTTGCAATCTATCATGTCAAAAGCTGTTCTTATGACGAGAGTTTTATAAATAAAAGTATTTCTTTAGACGATATAATTTCAATCGTTAATAAAGGTTCTATTGATATTCAAAATGATATTTTAGAAATATTCGTAGCAATAAAGCAAAATAATACGAATGATTTAATCGTAATATAATCCTTTTGGTCTACAAAACAATCTTTAATATTAATGAAGAAATGAAAAATCAACTATTAATCAATTCAGAACAAGTTAAATGAAGGAAGTTTGTTATCGGAGTTTTTTATAGTTACAAAGAAGGCGGAGCGTAATATTCGTATTTATCATCTTTTGTAAAGATTAATTTAGAGTTAAGATCTTGTAACTGTATAATTTTTCCACTCTTTTTTATAATTTTAAACTTTACAACTTCATTCGTTTTCCGATTTTTCAGTTCTAGAATATTATTTTTTATTTCAACGTCATAATTATTAGCCTGCATTAATATTGTTCTAGAGATAATATCACCATTTTTAATGGATACTACTTTTGATTTATATTCAGTTTCTTCTGGGTAACTATTTATTCTCATAAAAGCTGAGTAATCATTGACTTGTAAAACTATTTCATAAGGGGATTCAGCAGGTAATAACGTGTCTTTTTCTAGTTTCCAAATAAAGTATTCGTTGTCAAAAGTTGGCTCGTATAATTTAGCTTTTGGAGGAGCTGGTAAAGGTGGAACTTTCTTTATTTTAGGTGGAGGTAAAGTTGTTTTCTTTTTTGTTGGGAGAAAGTGAAACATGAAAGTAAAAGAAATAATGGTAATACTAGT
Source organism: Empedobacter sp. UBA6305 (assembly GCF_002440405.1). Lineage (NCBI taxonomy): Bacteria > Pseudomonadati > Bacteroidota > Flavobacteriia > Flavobacteriales > Weeksellaceae > Empedobacter > Empedobacter sp. UBA6305. The sequence continues at coordinate 204,107 of NZ_DJTP01000041.1, forward strand.
TTTGTAATTTTCATAAGAATTGATTTATATAAAATTACAAAAAATAATAAATAAAAAACTCCTTTCAATTTCTTGAAAGAAGTTCTGTTGTGGTCCCTACTGGATTCGA